>NZ_CP081959.1 GCF_019823105.1 Halobaculum magnesiiphilum | reverse complement strand
AGCTTCTCTAAGTTCCAAACCGGTATGATTAGTCCTCCCGCCGTCCGTCGAAAATCGGGGTAAATGAGTTGACCACAGCTGATATCCTTTGGCCTGAAGCGACGCCAGGCAGTAGTTGAGACCGCTTTTCTCAATGCATACGTAGCCACAGTCTTGTGATAGGCCTCTTTGTTAGCCGACGACCTTCAGTGGCGCTGAATAAAGTTTAGATTGAATCAAAAACTCGCTTATACACGACTAATGAGGTCTCTTATGAGGAAGTAGCAGTATCACCATACTATGTCAGACGCACGCGTGGCCTTTCTCAAAGTCTCTTGGGTCAATGTTCTCTTAAATGCCCTCAAAATCGGTGTTGAGGGCGCACTGGGGGTACTCACCGGGAGCCTAGCACTCACCGCTGACGCAGCGCACTCCGTTGCTGACCTTCTCGCAAGCGGTGTCGTCTTGATCTGGGGTCGATCCGCCTTCGACAATGCTGATGACTCACATCCCCACGGACACAATCGATTCGAACCACTCTCTGCGCTCTTCGTTGGTGGCGTCCTCGTTCTGCTCGGACTCAAACTGTTGTACGATGCAGGTCACTCGATCCTGACTGGAGTCTCTGCCGAGTACAGTATTTGGCTCATACTCGGACTCCTGTTCGCACTCGGTGATATGTATCTCTGTTACTGGTATACGCAATACAAAAATCAAGAACTCCAGTTACCAAGTCTTCGAGCGCTTGCCGCTGACAGCCTCAATGACCACTATACCACAGGTGCAGCCCTTGTGGGCGTTCTGGGTATGGCTGTCGGCTACCCAATTTTCGACCCGATTGCGGGCGGCATTGTGAGTCTGCTCGTCATCCACCAAGGCGTAGATATCTCTCGTGAGAATATTCAGTACCTCGCTGATAGTGCACCACCCGAATCAGAACAGGAAGAAATCAAACAGCAGATTCGAGAGCACTCCGCCGTTCACGGGATTCACGATTTCGTTGCGTACTACTCCGGGCACATGGTCGAAGTCGAGTTCCATGCTGAAGTAGACAAAGATCTAACTGTGGTGGAGGCACACGATCTCGAATCAAATCTTCGCCAGCGCGTCCGTGAGGTCGAATCAGTTTCAGACGTCCACGTCCATCTCGATCCGGCTGGACTCGGTGAATGGAAGGACGCTGATGATTCGGTAACTTCGCCTTCGTGAACCCGTATCCCCGTACAAACTACAACCCATCTTCGTTGGTTGCCGAGTTTGGTTGCCGATGAGTGTGGTCAGTAGAGCCCAGTGATGAACCCGAGCCCCATGAGGATGAGGACCGCGGCCGAGAAGAGCGGGAGATACGGCGTGTACTGTTCCACTTTCTCCTCGTAATGCGTGTAGCCCGCCACGAGAAGCATGGTCAGGCCGACGATCCCGAGAATGACGGTGATCGCATAGACACTCATCAGTTCGAGACAGTACTGGGACCCTGCACACATCGCAATAATCTCGAACTCTTCCTCGTGGGCGAAGCCGAGAATGAATGCGAACCACGCGATCCCGAAGAGCCCGCGCTCTGCTGCTTGATTGAGTTCCCCGTGATCGTGTGAGTGCCCGCCGCCCGTAATGCGGTTCTTTACTCGAGTGAATCCCCCTGAAATCGCCGTCGAGGCAGTCTCGTGGTCATGGTCGTGGACGTTCCCGTGATCGTGGCCGTCCTCGTGGGTATGCTCCGTCTCATGACCATGCTCGTGCGCTTCGTCTGTGTGTCCCGCCTCGCCGTGGGAATGACCGTCGTCGTGAGAGTGTCCCGTGTATTCTCGTATACCAAGCAGGATAAGGAGTATCCCAGCGACGAGACTGACAGGACCGCCGATCTGGATGCCACTGAAGAGAGTGACCGGTTCGTTGATCTGCGTGAGACTGAAGTACGATTTCGCGTAGAAGAACACTGCCACTATCGCCAGGCTACTGATGAGGTGGCCGACACCGATGATCAGACTGGAGACGAAACCGTAGAGCCACTTGTTCGTCTGGTCGAGCGCGTACGCCGCAGCGACAGGCCAGCCGTGGCCGGGCTCGACACCGTGAACGGCCCCGAGGACGACCGCCCCCAGCAAGAGAGACAATGCGTCGTTGTGTAACACAGTAGTGAAAACGAGGATTCCACGGTAGGTATGGATTGTTAAGAACGATTCGAGGACTCCGTAATAACGGCCACTAAGAGGCCGCCAGGCCAATACGGACTATGCGCACCAGTCTCAATATCCCACAGGAGTTACTCGACGAGTTCGATGAGACGTGGGAAGCCGAGGGTATGGAGTCGCGATCTCGGGCAGTTCGCGAAGCGATGCAGGAATACGTCGAACGCCATCAGACACTCGAAGAGCTCGAGGGTGAGGTCGTCGCTATGATCGTCTTCGACTACGAACACACCCTCGTCATCGGAGAACTCCACGACGTCCAACACGAGTTCCAGGACGTAATCGAGACGACGAGCCACTCCCACCAGGGCGAGTGGTGCCTAGAGGGGCTGTTCTGTCGCGGCCCAGCCGCTCGTATCCGTGAACTTGCCTATCGGCTCCGTGACTTCGACGCTGTCGGTCGCGCCAACGTCACCTTCCTTCAAGCAAACTGATCTCACTACCACAGCACTCAACGGATGTCCTGTATAGAGTATTGTACCGATTGGTTCTCTGGGGATTGGTTCTCCGGCTTGGCATATTCGGGCGTAGCTGACGGTTATTTGGACATCCATCCAGCAAACTCGTCTATCCAGTCACAACAGTGTTGATTACGCCTGCTGTCGTCCCGGGTCGATTCTCACACAGCTAAACAAAGCGTCCTTTCGCTAGAGAGTGCCCAGTAATGACCGCAACGCGCGACTCGCAGCGGACAGTGTTCCGCCACATCGCACGAGACCCTCACTACGACTGGCCCAGCTACAACTCAACACCATTCTACGATCGAAGTACGTTGGCCGCCGTTGAGGAAGACGTTCGAAAAGTAGCGAGCGTCTGGTTCGAACATAACGCTCACGAGTCAGTGGAGGACTTCGTTTGTCGACTGCCGGTGACTTATCTTGAGTTCGCACCACATGATCGCTATACTTCGGCGACTCAGTACGAGATGGAACACCTGTTCCGCGGGTTCATACTCAAAGAAATCCACGGGTGGGAACACGAGACTGCCCTCGTCGAGTATCTCGCTCAACGCCCTGATCTCTGCGGCCGACTCGGTCTAGAGACCGTTCCAGACCAGTCGACGCTGTGGCGCAGCTGGCACAAACGGTTCACTGCCGAGCTTCGCAGTACAGTCAAGACAGCCGCGCGAACCATCCTCATCAAAGCCAAGAACGCGGATGTTACTGTTCCGCGGAATCCAGACCGACATCGTCCATCTCACGGGGATAAAGCGGACGAATCGGACCCAGACGGTCAAGCTGTCCTTGACGAAGCGGCATCGATTACGGACCACGTCAGCCGTGTCGTCTTCCCGGCATTCTCGCTGGATCGAGGTGAGGGCTGTGAGATCCACGAGAACGCCTACTGGGACTTACAGACCTATCTGGGGCTTCGAGAGAGGCTGGCTGCTAACGAGGGGGCTCGTAGTTTTGTCTACGAGTCGACCCGCGACCGGACACCGCTGGGACACGCCCATCGCGAGCACATTCGTGACCTTCCGATTGAACAGGTTCGAGAGATGTACCGACAGGCAGTTAATAGGCTCCTGAACGAGGTCGCGGAGACAGAGCAGTTCTTTCGGGCTGGCATCATCGCAATTGACATCACCGAAGCCGATCCCTTCACCGGCGACAGGACCGACCACGAGAACGAAATCATCGGAACGAAGGAGAAGACCCACGAGTACGCGTACCAGTGGGCGACAGTCCAGCTGGTCGGTAACGCTGTCCCGCTCGTCCTCGATGCTCGCCCCGTGCGGAAAGGCGAGTCACGCAAAGCGATCGTCGAGGACTTGCTCGACTCCGCCGAAGACCTCGTTCACGTCGATAACGTCCTAATGGATCGGGAGTTCGATAGTCAGCACGTCTTGGAGATGATCAGCCAGCGGGGGCTGTCCTACGTCGTTCCCAAGCGGATGCAGACCAGCGAAAAAGCCCAGGCCAAGCGGTTACTCCAGCGTAACCAGGATCGGTACGAAACCGACCGCAAACTCCATCTCGGAAAGAACGAGTGGCACGAGACCACGCTGATCTACCGCCGGAAAGAGGACTCAGAGCACGACGATCACCGGCAGTATTCGGTGTTCATGACGAATCGGGGGAGTGGTCACCTTGCGGAGTATGGCTACCGCTGGGAGATTGAGAGCGGGTACAAGTCGATCAAACGGTTCATGGCTGCCACCACGTCGAAGGATTTTGGGCTTCGTTTCTTCTATTTCGCGTTCGCGTGTCTGCTGTACTCGATTTGGCGAGCCGTGGATTTACTCGTCCAAGTCGAGTTGACTGGTGAGTACGAGCACGCGCCGGTCGTGACGGCTGAGAACACATTGACGCTGCTGAAGAAGGAGACAGGAATCGGATAGCAGGGTCCTCGCTCTGGGTCAGCGCAGATTTCTGAGTGGCAACGCTATCGAGAATCTCGGGAAAACGACTATTTGGTTGCTAGTGCGACACGAAGAAGCGAACGAAGAGAGATCTGAAGCAGTTTCTGTTCACTGATTCGGCTGAGACCACGCATCACAGCCCCGCTAAACCCGCTGTAGTCTCAACTTCCAACGCCAGGAAAATGATATAGCGGTATATGATTTATACTTGCCGATATACGCTCCACAGCTCTCAAATCCGTCGAATTTGGCGGTATTAGGAATATTACATTTGGTTCTGATTACACTGGTAATCACGACCACTTTGAAGTACCCCGCCGCCGTCGGTGAAGCACGAATGCTGCAACCGCCTCACAATGGCGCTTCCCCTGGGGTAGAGGCGCCGAGACCGGGCCCGCAGGACGGTGGAGGGCCGGTTGATGTCTGAACGAGCGCTTTCGACACCGCTCGACGACAGCTTCGAGCGCTACCTCCAGGACAAGGGGAAAGGCCGCGGTGGCGACGGCGGGAACTATCGACGTAACGCTGGACGCGAGCTCGAGCGGTTCGCCGAGTGGGCCGCCGGCGACCGCGGCGCCGACGACTGGACCGGGATCGTTACCGACGACGTCGACCGCGGGCCGACCTTCGACGATCTCGACGAACGCGTGTTCCGGGAGTACGCCCGACATCTCGGTGGAGATCGGGGACTCAAGCAGAACACGGTACAAACCTATTACCGCTATATCTCTGCGTGGTGTGGCTGGTGCGTCAACGAAGGATATCTCGAAGCACATTACGCGCAGCGGGCGAGTGCGATGGCGCCGTTACCGGAGGACGACGGCCGCAAGCCCGGCGACCAGCAGGCCTGGACGTCCGAACAGCGCCACGCCCTCACCCGCCACGTCGACGAACGGGCCCGCGACGCCGTCGAGGCGTACACGACACTCCCAGAGGATACTGACCCCCTCGACAAGCAGCGAGGACGCTACGCGGCGCTGAAGGCGGCTCGTGACCGGGCGCTGGTGTTCGTCCTCGCGTACACCGCCGTCCGCGTCGGCGAACTCCTCCGGGACCCGAATGATCCGCGCCGGCGCGGCGTTCGCTGGGAGGACCTTTCGCTCGACGACGGGAGTATGGACGTCTACCGGAAGAAACAGCAGTGGGACGCCGCGAGCCTCCCTGACCCAGTAATTTCGCCGCTGCGGAGCTATCGCCAGCTGATGGACCCACCGACGGAACGATGGCCGGTGTTTCCGACGTTCGACCAACGGACGCTCGCGGAGCTCGTCCAGGATGAGTTCTCCGACCGTGGGGAACGCCCAGAGGGAATTACTGAGAGGCGTGATGAGTACGCCCGCGACCTTCTGCTGGCGCTTAATCAGGACATTCAGCCGCCGTCGATTACGACGGACGGCGCACGGTCGATTCTCCAACGGCTCTCGGAGACCGCAGAGATCGAAATTGACCATCCGAAACACGATTATCTTGCTCCGCACGGTGGCCGTCGTGGCATGGGCGAGGTGCTAGTCCGCGCGTTCGGATACACGGTGGCGGCTCGGTATCTCGATAACTCGGAGGAGATGGTTCGGGAGCGATACTCACACATTGAAGCTGGAGAATTAGGCGATGTCGCTACGGAAGCTCTTGAAGAGGTCGATTCGGCCAACTTCTCACAGTCCGATTTATGAGACGTTCTGGTAGGTAGAACCTGCCCGAAAAGACAGCCGGCTATCTCACCGGGGAACCTGAGCGGGCTAACGGACGAACTGCCTGACATCGTCGAAGAGGAATAATGGGTTAGTCGCCCTCTGAAACAGTCCCGACATCGGGTTCGAATTGCGTGACTTCCTCCTCGATGAGGTCACGCTCGAAGTAGAGGAGTTCGACAGCGAGCACGACGGCCGCGATACCGAGCACCATATAGAACGTATTCGGTTCGCGAGTGTAGAGGTTGTACAGCATGAGCGGGAAGAACGCCAGCGCGCCGACAGTCCCGACCGCCGGGATGACGGCGTTGACTTCATCGTGGTCACGCTGGCGGAACGCAAGGTAGCTCATCGACCCAAACACGAGTATGAACGACAGCGATGCGAACGAGGTAATAGCGCCGAGGCTCCCGTACCATGCGAACGCCGCGGTGAGGGAACCGAGGACTAGAACCGTCCGTTCGGGGATACCGTCGGTGCCTGAATTCCCGATCTGATCAGGGAGCAGATCATCACTGAGCATCCCCTTGGCGAAGTGCGCCGAGGAGAACAGGGTTGCGTTTATCGCACTCCCCGTCGAGAACAACGCAGACAACGCGAGGACGACCGCACCGACGTGCGCCAGCCCGTAGGGCTGCATCATCATCGAAGCGGCGTCCTTCAAGGCGACGTGTGAATGAGACTCGAGGGCTTGCGGCACGAGGTTCACCGTCACCATCCCTACCAAAATGTAGATGGCGACGGCGACTGGGATGGAGACGTACACTGCCTTCCGGATGGTGTCGACAGGATTCTCGATGCTTTCCTGATCGTAGTACAGGAGCTGCCACCCTTGGAACGCGACGAAGGAGATAGCAGCCGCCATAATCGGACCGAATCCGCCGAGATGGCTGACGCCGTACTCGAACGGGGCACCGCTGAAGCCGAATGCATACACCAACCCCAGGAGACCGAACACGACGAGGATGCCGACCTTCAGCGCGACGAGAACGTTCTCTGTCGTGCCGGTGGTTTGCGCCCCGAGCAAATTCAGGCCGACGAATCCAGCCACCGCCATTACCGAGATGAGCGGCCGGATCGGGACATTCGCAATAATGCTCGTCGGGACCACGCCGAACGCGGCCGTGAACTCTCCGAACGCGAAGGCGTACATCGCCATCGATCCGATATAGCCGAAGAGAAGCGTCCAGCCGACGATTCCGGCGACCGTGGAATTGCCGAGATAACACTGGACGAACGTCACAGAGCCTCCCTGATTGTCCGTGAGGCTGTTGAGCTTGTTGTACGAGTAGCCCGCACACATCGCGACGACACCGGCGACCAGAAACGCGAACCAGATGGCGGACATAGTTATTCCTGCTACCACGCCGAGGACGGCGTAGATGCCGCCCCCGATCATGCCGCCGAGCGCCATCGAGACGCCTTCTTTCAGTCCGAGACTGTCACTCATAGCTATCGATCTCTTTCGAATCTGCTCCTCCCGGATTTGTAGTGGGTTGCGAGGTGTCAATCCTTCGCTGGTGCTGCAAAGTGACAAAGAAGAACGCTCATACTAGAAATTAATATCTCCGTGATCAGAGCCACGGATTCTTCCGGGTAGGCGTCGTCCACGGCGTGTTTGTTTCAGAACCAGATTTCGGCAAACAGCTGATTTTCGAGGTAGGTCGTCTAGTAGTCCGTTATCCGCCAGCCGGCTGGCGATCACGACGAGACGTCTATTCGGTCAGGGGGAGGACGATACCGAACACGAATGGCGAGAGAAGTGCGACTACGATGCCGATTGCCGCCATCGTCATCAACAGGCTGTGTTCCCACGCTGGGACGGACATCCCGGCCTTTCTAATTCCGAACTCGCCGAATTCACCTACCACGAACATCCCGATGCCGAGTAAGAAACTCAGCTTTGTGAGCCGTGAATAGTCAAGATTACCGTATCGCCCTTGCATATATCGGAGTGGCACTCTCAACGGCAAGTAGATTTCTATTTGGAAAACGTGAAGCCCGCTGATTCCAGATTCAATAGTAACTATGGATTCAGCGCTCGAGATACTTCCGGAACTACTCGAACTCGTCGTGTTCGGTCTCGGCTCTGCTGGCCTGTCGGTGGCGGGGCTGTACATCGAACAGTTCGCACTCACGACCGCCCAGAGCGGCCAAACCCTCCTTGCTGGGTGGGCCGCTGTCATTGGATGCGTCGTCCTGGTATTCGCATATCTCCTGGCCACAGATAAAGCGGCTAAGAGCTACGTGAAGGTCAAGCGCGAGCTTGCCGAGGGCTGAAATAAGGTCGTGACACACCAACGGGATCGGATTCACGACTATCTTGCTACTCACCCGGGCAAGCACTTCAACGCGCTTACGCGGGCGCTCGATCTCGCGCCCGGCCAGGTGCAGTACCACCTCAAAAAACTCCAGCGTCAGGACCAAATCGTCGAGGAACATCTCTACGGTCGGACCCACTACTACACGCCCGAGTATGACGAGGGGGAACGGGGAGCGATCGCCGTCGTTCGTCGTGAAACGGCTCGGGATATCCTGTTTTACTTGCTTGAGCATGGCTCCTCCACTCCGGGTTCCGTCGTAGACGCCCTCGACATCGCTCGAAGTACCCTCGAGTGGCATCTCGACCATCTCGTCGAGCAGGACCTCGTCGTGAAACAGCGGGACAAGAACAATCACGTGACGTTGGTCGTGCCGAAGCCGACTGAGACAGTTCGACTCCTCAAGGAAGTCACCCCGTCGCTTTCCGACCGGATGCTTGACCGGTTCACGCGCCTCGTGGATTCCCTCATCGAAGGGTGATTGCGTAGTTATCTCGAGATTCGATGTCTATACCAGAATCCCCTTTCGGCGCAGACTGTTATACCCGAGATATGGACCGACGTTCATTCCTCAGAGCGACCGGTGCAATAGCGACTGGGAGCCTCGCGACATTCGCTGGGTGCACAGGTGGAGATGGTGGCGGCTCGACGCCAACCTCCAACCCTTCGGAGACGAACACAATCGCCATGATAACCGATGGTAGCGAGTACTATTTCGACCCCATCGGGCTGTTCGTCGAGACGGGCGAAACGGTCACCTGGGAGATCGAGAGTGGTACCCACTCGTCGACGGCGTACGAGGAGGGCACAGGACCGGCGGCCGAGACGCGGATCCCGGACGGCGCCGAAGGGTGGGATAGTGAGACATTGTCGGAAGGCGGTGCCACCTTCGAACATACCTTTGAGGTACCGGGGACCTACGACTATTTCTGCATCCCACACAAGAGTCTCGGGATGGTCGGCCGTGTCGTCGTCGGCGAACCTGGTGGCCCAGCGGCGGGCAGTACGCCACCGGACGGTGAGGTTCCGGACAGCCAGACCATCGTCGACCAAGGAGCAGTGATGTACGACGAATTCAGCAACTGAAATATTGTCCAACGCCTTCCAGTCGAACTCCTATCCTCTTGACCTCCTCTGCCTGTGGGGACAACTCGATAGAATATCAACATTAGTTATCGCGACTATCGGAATAAGACGAGCTGATACACTTCACATCGGTGCTTTCAAACCGTGTCGAATCTGACTCAGAGACAGGAAAATTGCGGTACTGTGGGCCGGAGGTCAAGTGACCACGACATCGCTAATGTGAGGTAGGATAATTCGATGGCATCTGTCATTCTCGTGTTGAGTATCGCGCTGATAGCAGCGTTGTTTATGTCGTTCACCGTCGGAGCGAATAGTAACTCAGCCCCCGTTGCGCCCGCCGTCGGGGCGAACGCACTCGGAGTTCTCCGAGCGGCCCTGATCGTCGGGATCGTGGCCGGACTGGGTGCAATACTTCAGGGAGGCAGTATCTCCGAGACAATCGGCAAAGATCTCGTCACCGGGGTAACGATTACACCGCTCGCGGCGGCGGCAGCGCTTCTGACGGCGGCGACGCTCATCACGATCGGAAACTCCTACGGCTATCCCATTCCGTCCGCGTTCACCGTCACCGGGGCCATGATCGGGGCCGGTATTGCTCTTGGCGGAGGATTCGCTATCCACGAATACGTCGTCATCCTCGGGTTCTGGTTCGCGATACCCGTCGTTGAGGGAGTTCTCGCATATGGGCTCGCGCGTGGCCTTCGAAGTGACGCTGTCCCCGAAACTGTGGGAATCCCGCTTCTCGGTGGTGCAGTCGGATATGCGTTGGCGAATATCCAGCTGACAATCATCCCGACCGCGAGCGGCACACAGGGATCGGTAGCCCGCTACCTCGCGACCACGTACCAGTTCCTCCCGACAAGCGTCGGCGGATCCTACACGTTCGGGATGGTCGCCGTGAGTGTTGCGTTTGGCCTGCTCGGGCTCGCCGGGACACGTCTACTGTTGCAGCGCGACGAGACGGCCGGCATCAATCAGTTCCTCGTTGTGCTGGGACTCGTCGTCGTGTTCACGAGTGGTGGCACGCAAGTCGGGCTGGCGACCGGCCCCCTGGAGACGATCTTCGAGACGGACCTCCAGCTGCCCTCGATCTACTTGCTGGCACTCGGCGGAGGCGGAATACTCCTCGGTGCCTGGATACGGGGGCCACGACTCGTCCAGGCCGTCTCAAACGAATATGCATCACTTGGACCGCGACGATCGATTGCAGCCCTGATTCCCGCGTTTCTGATCGCGCAACTCGCGATTGTGCTGGGAATTCCTATCTCATTCAACAAGGTGATGATCGCGAGTATCGTGGGGAGCGGCCTCGCTGCCAGTTCTTCGGGGACAAGTGGCGTCTCACCCCGCAAAGTCGGCATTACGATCGGATCGTGGGTTGGCTCGATGGTAGGAGCGGGCCTCGTCAGCTATGGACTGTATCACCTCTTGAACACGGTGCCCGGCGTCGGATAGTCAGGAGACGATCTGGTCGATGATTTCTTCCTCCGCAGCTTGCGTTTTCATCCCCTCCCACGTCTCGAAATCGGTTGTGGCGGCGATATACTCATTAAGCGGTTCACGAGAGACGTCTTGTACGTCGCTAACATCGTCGAGCGGCCACGGACTCTGATTACAAAACGCAGCGAACGAGTCGAAATCAGTGTGGTCGTCCATAAACGCCTGCGAGAAGAACGCATCCGACTGGACTCGGGTGCCCGCCTGCAGTTCACCGATTCGATCGAGTGCGTTCCCGACTCTCTTTTCGAGATCCTCCAGACCAGCAACCTGAAGGTCCATAAAGGGTGTCGCTTCTCAACGCGGGTAAAAGCCACGACGCTATGAGCGAAACCCTGTCACGCGATGAGAATGATGGGCTAGGAGCTCTACCAGGTCGATTTCTCTGCTCCTTCGAGAGGCGAACCATAATTCGTTTGAAGGCACTCTGCTAACCCGTCGATTAGATCGCCTTCATCAATGGGCGTGCTCGGAGAGAATGATTCGTCGTGATATCCTCGCGCACATCCGACGTGTAGGGGCGGGCTGTGCAGGCTGTTTTGGCACGTCCAGTGGCACTGATGATCGCGCGACCTCTTATGGCAGCGGAGACCTCCCCGAAGACGAACGTCTGTATGTTCGGTATCCATCGAGGTTAACCGAGACCTGCGAGCCCACCGACTACGCCTACAAATTTCACACTACAAACGACATATGACAGAGCATTCACCAACGGACACGCTCGTTGAACAGATTGAACAACGTCGCCGGCGGATTCCCTTCAGGTATCGGCATCTCGCAGGGTTCACCCTCGTCTGTACGTATATACTGATGTTGCTCGGTGCCTACACGAGTGCGATCGGCGCTGGATTATCCTGTCCGGACTGGCCGACGTGCTACGGGACGGTGGTGCCCTTTCTCCACCCGGAAATTGTCGCGAGTGCGCCCTACACAGCGGTACAGATCTTTGCCGAGTGGGCCCATCGGGGGCTAGCGATGGTGACTGGCTTGTTGATTCTCGGTACCACCCTCGCCGCATGGCGGTCCCACCGTGAGCATCGCCTCGTCGTCTGGTCGGCGACACTGGCGCTGGGTTTCCTTCCGGTACAAGTTGTCCTCGGCGGCCTCACGGTGACGCAGTCGTTGCGACCGGCCATCGTCACGAGCCACCTCGGTGTCGCAATCTTGATCCTGCTGAGTCTCCAGACAACCACGCTGGCAGCGTGGTACGACGCTCGAGAACACCAAAGCCCCCCTCAATAAGCGCGACCCGTTTCGCGAGTACGATCATCATCTATTGGGTACTGAGGCGGCAATTAGAATCCTCGTGCCGTCGGTGTGCCTGCCGGTAATCACGTTTATTACCGGGCAGACCCACCCTTCCGGTAGAACAAAACAATGGGATGCAAGGTCGATTCCCTCATCGAACGCCACGGGCTGACCGTGCCCGACCCGGGGTACGAGTCGGTCGATGAGTATCTCGTGGCGCGATGGACCGGTTCTGACGGTCGCTCTGCAGACGGCTACAAGGCACTCACCGAGTGGTTCAACAAGCGACTCCTGAAACGAATGTACGACGAACACGGTCGAGACACGGTGAGTGTGCATCTCGAACGGGAATACGAGGTTATTAACGGCGACGAAGACATCCAGCGTGACGAACTCGCTGCCGACCTCGCGACGAACGGACTCGATATCGACGAGATCACTGACGAGATGGTCTCTTGGAGTACGATGCGCCATCACCTCAAGGGATGCCTCGACGCCGAGAAGGAGACGGCACCAGCGGAAACCGATTGGGAAGCGAACACCGTCCAGATGGCTCGAGAACGAGCCGCAGACAAAGCGCGATCGGTTCTGTCGTCTCTCACGTCCAAGAGCCGACTCCGTGATGCCGATCGGGCACAGGTAGACGTCCAGGTCAAACTGAGCTGCCCGGATTGTTCGGTCCGGGTGCCGTTCGAAGACGCCGTCGAACGCGGCTACGTCTGCGAGACACACGCCGAGCCGGAGTCCGATGACCCGGTGACGGAACGTATTCGGAACCAGTCGTTGGCGGTTACACTTCCATCTATGGCTGTTGAGGCGCTGGAGACTACTCTCTTCGGAGAACTGTCCCTCATAGAAGCAGCGGTTGTTGCTCTCTAATTATGACGTGGCACCTTTCAATCGGGAATATCGCCGGTATTCGGCAGGGTGAGGCCTATGTCGAGCCGGGCATCAATGCAGTTCGGGCGAGCAATTGGCAGGGGAAGTCGAGTTTCATTGCGGGTATCAAGACGGCGTTCGGAACCGCGACGCCATTGACCGAGGGTCAGTCGTCCGGTCGGGTCGTCTTGCAAACGGACGATGACGAGATCACCGTCGAGTTAGAACGGACCAACGGTTCCGTTTCACGGTCCGGCCAGCCCTATCTGACGGACGAATATGATCGCGTCTGTGCGGAGCTGTTCGCGTTCCTTGATGAAGAGAACGCTATCCGACAGGCTGTGCGAACTGGCGAGAACCTGGAGTCGTTGCTCACCCGGCCCCTAGACTTCGAGAACATCGACGAACAGATCGCGGACCTGCGATCCGAACGCGAACAGGTCGAACGGGAACTCGAACGGGCGGAACAGGCAGCGGACCGTCTTCCACAGCTTCAGCAGCGCGTCACCGGACTCGAAGAGGAACTCGAGGAGTTGCAGGCCGAACGAGAAGAAATCGATGAAACGCCTGCTAGCGAAAGCGATGCTCGCGACCAGCTGAGTGACCTCCGCGCGGAACGCGATCAGTTAACCTCAAAAATCGACCGTCTCGAAACGACCGCCGAGCGCGTTCGCGAGACGCTGTCAGAAAAACGGGCCGAACTCGAGTCGCTCACCGTCCCATCAGATGCTGACGTCGAGGACGAACTCGAAAATCTTCACGCCGATCTTCGTGACATCGAGCGGGATACGGAGCTGTTGCAGTCGGTCTACGAAGCTAACAAACGCGTACTTGACGAGGGGCGTGTCGAATTACTGACCGACGTCTCGCACGATATGCTCGCGGATTCGGTGACGTGTTGGCTCTGCGGGAACGACGCCACACGCGACGGCATTGAGGTACGCCTGTCGGCGGTGGACGATCGCATTTCGGAACTCCGCTCGCAGGCCATCGAGATTCGAGACCGTGTGGAGGACTTGGAAGCGAAACGCGACGAGATTCAGGAAGCACGACGTCGTGAGACTGACCTGACCGATCGTATCGGTGAATTGGAATCCCGCCTCGCAGAGACTGAAGAGGGTCTCGAAACGGCTCGGGAGCGCCGAGAGGAGCTCGACACACGAATCGAGGAACTCGCGGAGGAAGTCGATTCGACCGAAGACCGCATTACAGACCTCGAGAGCGAGATCAAGTATACCGAGGCGGAGCTTTCCGATGCTCGGGAAGATCTGGAGGAAACGGAGACTCACGCGGACCAGCGAGAGATGCTCGAAGCGGAGTACGACTCGTTGACAGACGAAATCACCGACCTTCGGAATCGGAAAGAGGAAATCAAGCGGCGAACGCGCGACGCATTTTCGTCGGCACTCGCTGATCTGCTCGAACAGTTCGACACGGGCTTCGAAACGGCTCGCCTCACGAGCACGTTCGATCTCGTCGTCGCACGCGAGGGACGGGAAGCTCAGTTAGACGCGTTGAGTGAGGGTGAGCGGGAACTTCTTGGTATCGTGGCTGCGGTCGCTGGCCACGAGGCGTTCGAGGTCGGCGATCGCGTGCCGGTGATGCTGCTCGACGGGCTTGGAGGACTCGCTAGTGAGAACCTCCAGATACTCGTCGAATACCTCTCGAATCGGACTGAATACCTCGTCCTTACAGCGTATCCCGAGTATGAGGGATTCGACGGAAACGAACTGTCCCCATCCGACTGGCAAGTCGTGTCGAACGCCTCGGATGTCGGGGCAGCATCGTAGTACACCCTCACTCGTGACTTCTTGAGGTTGCTCGCTCACCAGACATAAGTACCCAATTCCTCTATTGCCACTGAGATGAGCGAGTTTACGGAGGCGCACGAGGAGGGCATCCGTGCATTTACCGAAAGCCTGGAGCACAAGCAAACGGTGTGTAGCAACTGTGGCTTCGAGGATAGCGTCCTTCACAGTGAGTGGGACACCCACGTCGAGACGACGGCAAAATCAGGCCATATCAAATACGAACTCACGTGTCCTGACTGTCAATCGACGGAGGTCGTCGAAATCGATATTTGATGATGTGGGTCCGAGCAGGTTGCGGTCGTCGGTAGACCGTCGAAGAGAAGAGTTGATAACTATCTAGTCCAACTCTCGGACATCGGAATGCCAGGAGAGCAGTTAGAGGCGCTCCTCGAGAATTCAGCGATGCGTGAGGCCCTGTCGACCGTGTTCGAGCGCAGCGAGGAGGGAAACGAAGAAGTGCAATGGGCCGACGTCAGCGATGCGCTGTCGAGCGGTCAATGGGGCCGCTTGATCGAAACAGGCGTGTTAGTTAGTGGTGGAACGGGATTCACTCTGGCGAATCCCGAGCGTGTCCGCCAGACACTTGAGGAGCACGGTCATCGTTCATCCGGAGCAGGAGTAGAGGAAATCGAGTCTGGGTCGTGGGCCTGGTACGACAAAGCAGCTGGGGTGGCAGCACTCGTCCTCTTTGCGGGGTACTGGAACACTGGTATCCGCGACATCATCGCGTCGTTCGACAACATTCTTCTCGCGCCGATCACCGAGCTGCTCCCGTTCTACGCGGTCATCATCGTCCTCGCGATCGTTACCGGGCTGTATTCAACCGTTCTGCAGGCTCGGCTGATGGACCACGAGAAGATGCAGGCGTATCAGGAGCGGATGAAGGACCTGAATGAGCGGAAAGAGGCAGCCAAAGACCGCGGAGACGACGAGGCGCTCGAACAGATCCAGGAGGAACAGATGGAGGCCGCCGGCGACCAGCTGGGTATGTTTAAACTACAATTCCGCCCGATGGTCTGGATTATGCTGTTGACGATCCCCGTGTTCCTCTGGCTCCGCTGGAAGGTTCGTGGTGGTCACCTCGGTGTCGGCGAGACTGGATTGATTGTGCCGCTTGCGGGCGCCGTCTCCTGGCAAGAGCCGTTGCTTGGACCGATGCGGACGTGGATAGTCTGGTATTTCCTCTGTTCGATGGCGTCACGGCAGATCATTCAAAAGACGCTCAATATTCAGACGTCACCATCGACGTCTTCGTGACAACCTCTAAGTGGTTGTTATTGGATCGGACTGATTTGTGCTCTCCGGCTGTGCTGGAGTCCTCATTCAATGAGCACGTTCAGACCATTCGTCCCGCCGGAGATACGTTCGTTCTCCCAGTCGCGACGTTCCCCAAAAAGTCGCCGTGCCTGTGATGTCAACGTATAGCGGTTCGTTCGGTCGTCGAGTTTGCCCTTCTCGACCAATCCTTGTTCGACGAGCGCATCGAGATTTGGGTACAACCGCCCGTGATTGATTTCTGTTTCGTAGTACCCGTCCAGTTCGTCCTTGATTGCCAGGCCGTATGGTTCCTCGATACCGGTGATCACGTACAGGATGTCACGCTGGAAGGCAGTCAATCCGTTCATCGACCCCCAATGAAACCTGCAGGGACGAAATCGTTGTGACATCGAAATCGGTATCACCAGGGACGGACAACGCCCAATCGGCACGTGCGAAGTCAGCGTGCCGTCCCGATGACAGGCAGAGGCACCTGCTCCCGATCCCCCCCCCCGAAATCGGCCCATTACTCACTTCCGACTGTCATCGGGCCTTCTACTTCCGGTCTTTTTTAAGCCTTCGCGAGCTTCGGTGTCGAGGGTTACCGTGAACAGGAACGTCTACCTCAGCTCGTTCGGTCGGATCCGATATGCGCTGTGTCAGCGGTCGCTTCGGTTTGCCTTTCGCAGCAACGGTATTTCGCATCGGTGGTGGATTGCTTGTTACCGGGACTATTGGAATATTTCTCGACGCCGTGCCAAGGAGTCCCGTGTCTGGCTTGGGGATGTAGATCGATCTGGATCTCGAATTCGCGGAGATTATTCCTACGACTGGAGCAATTCTCGGGGATCGCACACAGCACGAATCACCGACGGTGCCAGAAACTCGATCGAGCGAGGATATCTATCACAGCAGTTGCCAACCACAGTTCTCGCATTCTTCGAGTCGCGAATCAGCTTTTTCTCCACATTCGGGGCATTCGTACTCTTGCTTTCCCAGTACCAACCGGTAGAGTGAACGCAGTCTTCCCATAGCGGTGAGGTCCAGAAGCGACGACATAGGCCTTCTGTTACAGCTTGAGACCATCGGTTCGGTCTCGGCGGCGATATGTACCCAGAAAATTGACCGTTCGTGGGCCGTGCTCGGAGCCTCGGTCAACCGGGACTCGTAACAACGCCTAGGTCCCTGTTTTGGCCACCTCATATGCGGCAGAATGCGTTCTCGATCTGGATGTAATCTACCAGCGAAGCATCCCGGGGCTCCGAGACCCTCGGAAAGACCCCTACTCTTCTCTGGTTCGGTAGGGGCCCTCTCTCGAATCACGTGAACCTGAGTCGGCCACGGAAGCGAGAATATATTGTACACGCCCACGAAGAACGAGTATGACGAATCCAGCTGATGTGCCAACTCCACCAGCTGACTTTCCGGACGACCTCGCGGCATTGTTGCAACAGCTTAGTGAACACGACCTTCGAGAAACAATCATTTATGCCCAGGAACTGCTTCAGGCCAACAACGTACCGACGGAGCAGATCGAGCCAGCTCCTGGGGAAGAGATCGTCGAGATGACTGAGCACCCCGGCTATACTGAGGTCGTGAAGCGTCAACCCTGCGGACAGGACTGTCCAGATTGCCCTCACGGTCCCTACGTGTACCACGTCACCAGAGAGCGTCATCCCGATGGAACAGAGAGATTCCATTGGGTGTTCATCGGGCAGCAGGTCTCGGAAACGCCTTAGGTGTTCGATTGACCATCGGATGGTTGGTCGGGGAGTGAGTCATCTGAATCTTGAGATGCATTTCTCCGTCGACGATAGCCGCTGAACCAGCGGGTTATCCGCGACGTGATCCCGAGGTCTCGTTTGGCCATGATGACCGTATGCTTCGCTCGTCGTCCGACCTCTTCAGGAATTGCTCCAAACACAAGTTGCTGAAGAAGACTCTCGCGGGATGCCCCGATTATCGTCACGTCGTGTTCGATAGAGCGCTCTACGATTTCGTCGACGATATCCCCGCTTACGAGTGTCCTCTCCGTCTCGACGCCTTCGAGGACGGCTGTCGTCTTGTTCAGGATCTGTTCTCCGTTCTCATCGTCGATGTCATCCCCATCCGTTACGTAGAGAACCTCGACGTGTGCCTCGTTCGGCACAGCAATCGCGTGGGCGATCTCCGCCGCGAATTCGGCATGGGGTCCACCAGCCGTCGGAACCAAAATCGAATCCACATCCTTGGCCGGTCCAATACGCTCGACGAGAACGTCACACCGAGCCTGAGTCACCACTCGATCGATATTACTTCCGAGCACGATGTCCTGTCGATGCGTCCGTCCACGCCATCCGAGTAACACGAGATCGACGTCGTCCTGCTTGATCGTGTTCAGGATCGCCGTCGCGACGTCGTGTCCGATCCGAATCTTCGCACTTACCGGTATTTCGGGTCGCTCCTCGTTTGCGAAGTCCAGGGCTGTATTGATCACTTCTCGTTCTCCGGAGACGAACTGTCGTCCCTCCGAGAGTGGTGTTTGCGGGGGAACAGTCGTAACGCTCACTACTTCGATATCCGCATTGCGTTCCTCGGCGAGGTCAAACGCCGTGCGCATCAATTGCTCGACGCTCTCGGGATTAGCAATCGGAACGAGAATCCGCTGGTCTCTGTCAGCACGCTCGGTCGCGGGTGCTTTCTCTGACGCGACCGTCGGTGCTTCTTCTTCGAGTTTCTCCTCTTCCTTCCGGTTGGAGTACCCGTAGTAGACGGCGATCCCGATCCCCATCCACACCACAGTAGTAATGAGCGCGATGAAGCCGTGCGAGTCCGCACCCAAGCCGATTTCGAGCCCCAGTGCCGACAGCAGGAACGGTGTGAGTAGAATCTGGAGGACGATGCCGATGAGTGGCGGCCATGGCATATACGGAACCTCGAAGGTGCGCGGGAGGTCCGGGTGGGTCTTGCGCATCTTGATGACCGTCCAGTTGACCTGCACGAACAGCAGAATGAACATAATGTCTGCTGAGGCTGCCACCGATTCGATAGGGAGAGTGACAGCCATCGCAATGATGAGGATTGCCGACAGCAGAATCGCCCAGTGGGGAGTACGTTTCTCGGGATGAATGCGTTCGAAAATCCCTGGCAGTGCTCGATCACGCCCCATCGCGAACGAGACTCGCGATGAAGAGTACACGGTTGCGTTCAGGGCGCTCATCGTCGCTGTGAGACCAGCAACCAGCAACAGTGGAACCCCGTAGGGAACGAACTGGCCCGCGGCCTCGATTATCCCAAGTTCTCCGAGATTCCCCAAGAGCTGCCAAGTCGGGGCATCCGCACCCAGGCCGGCCTGTTCGGCGAGCTCCGGTACAACACTGATGCCACCGATCGCGGCGAACGCGACGAGAATGTAGATGGGGACGACGATGAGTAGCGAGTAGAAAACGGCCTTGGGGATATTTTCGCCCGGGTCAACGACTTCCTCACCGGACTGAACGATGATTTCGTACCCCTCGAAGGCGATGTAGGTGAACCCCATCGCCCCGATGATCCCGATAATTCCATTCGGCGCGAAGCTAGGATGGCTCATAAACTTGGCCGGCCAGTTCGGCGTGTTGACTGTCGCCAGGATACCGAACACGACGAAAATACCGAGAATCACCACCTTGATGCCGGTCACAATCACGCCCGCCTTACCTGTCTCTTCGGCGCCCCGGTAGTTGATGTAGGCGAACAGGCTCACCATCAGCACCGCGAGCACTTTATCGAGCAAGAACCGGTCGATGACGCCGAACAACGCGAATCCCTCGGTGAGGAGTCCGGAGTAGACGATGAATTCAGTAAGAAAAACGCCGAACGTGACGGCGTAGAGTGAGCAGGCGACAGCATGGGCAAACCAGCTCATCCAGCCCGCATAGAATCCGTTTGGATCGACGAGCGCTTCCTTCACCCACAAGTATCCCCCGCCGGCTTCGGGGAAGGCAGCACCGAGTTCTGCATACGAAACAGCTGTGAACAGCGCGACGAAACCATTCAGGAAGAACGCTAGCGTCAGAGCGGGACCGGCAAGGCCGGCCGCAAACCCAGTTAGTGCGAAGACACCAGCGCCGATCATTGCCCCCACACCGATGAACGTGATATCGAATAGGCTCATATCTCGGGACAGTTCCGTCTCGACATCGCCGCCCGATTCCGTCGAGTCGGCTGTCTCCGATACGTCGCTAACGTCAGTCATCTCGTGGGGATTCTCGAACCAGACTGACTAATGTTTCGTTCCATCGCTGGATTCCCTTCCTCACGTCGATACGAAGGCGACACACAAATTATCCCCCGCAGGTACAATCAGGTATGCTGGATTCGATACGCTATCGGTATCATTCGGTTCGACGTCGTATCCGTCGAATCGAGCGCCGGGAAGTGAGGGACCTCCGTCGATGGCTCGAAGATACGGAAAATCTTCTTCACCTCTCGGCACTGGTCATCGTTCCACTTCTCATTGGCGTCGTGACGTGGCTCTCGAACGTCTCGCCCGTCGTCTCTTTTCTAGTGTACCCGCCGCTTGCCTCGGGAACGTACACCTTATTTGCCGATCCCGAGGGCCGCTACTCCACGTCCCGCAAGTTCGTCGGCGGGATGACCGCCGGGGCAGTCTGTGGGTGGATTGCACTCGAGGTGAGTGCACGATTCTGGTATCCAGCTACGCCAGAACAGTTCCAGGTTCAGGCTGGTGCAGCCGTGCTCGGGATCTTTCTCACTGGGATCATGACGTGGGGCCTGTCACTGGAAGAACCAACGGCATTCTCGACAGCCCTTCTCGTGCTCCTCACCGGTGCCGAACAGGTGACCTACGTGGTCGGAATCGCGGTGTCGAGTTTACTTGTCGCCGGCGTATTTCTGGTCTGGCGACGCAATTTCTATCGCGAACGAGCGCGCTACCTGTTTCGATCTACCCAGAATGACGATCAGATTCTCGTCCCTGTTCGCGGTGATGCCGCTGAGTCAGTCGTGTTGTTCGCTGCACGCCTAGCATCTGCTCACGACGCCGGAAAAGTCGTCCTCATGAAAACGGTAAGTTCGGAGACAATCGAGGAAACGGCAGCAGCAATCGAAGATGCTGATAGAGAGGTAATCTCCGAAGACCGCGAAGAGTCATCAGAACCAGTCACTGAGGTAGCTGAAGAGCGCCTCACCGAAGAGCAACTCCACGACCTTGAGCAACTTCAAGACCGAATCACTTCCGTCGTCGACGTGCCCTGCGAGTTCGTTGTCGCCGTCGAGGATGGGTCTGCCGGAGAGACAGTTCTCGCGACAGCAGACGCCGAGAACTGTGATCTGATCGTCAGTCCATACGAAATCGAGGAGGGGGAACCTAGCCCATTCGTACGAACGATTTTGAACGGCACCACAGATGCTGTCGTTTTCCGGTCGTCGAACGGGCGCACAGAATGGGAGCGCATCATGGTGATGGTCCGTGCCTCGGGCGAACTCGCCAATGCGATGCTGGATTTCGCCCACCGGGTCGTCCCCACCGACGGAAGGATAAGTGCGTGTACCTGTGTGTCACGGCAACGTGACCGAAGGATGGCTGAGATAACACTGGAGAATCTAATTGAGTCGTTCCCAGATCCCATCGAGACGCGTATTGCAACTAGTTCAATCGAAGAATTTCTCCAACGAAATGCGTCTCTCTACGATCTAACCGTTATCGGGGCGAGTACTGATCGTGGTGCTGTCTCACGGTTCGTTTCTACACCGACGTTCGAACGGATACAGGCGGTTGACTGTGACCTGGCGATTGTACATCGAGGTTGAACTGGTTCAAAGGGGTCAAGAACCAGCTGTACCACCAGATGGGGGGACAAACCGTGTACTGTAGAAAGAGTTAGGCAGTTTGCGCCATGAATTTGTAACAGCGTCATGTCCCCTGACTCGGACGGCCGTGGGGAACGTGCCTGCGCCCACTGCGGAACACAGATTTCAGCTGATACGGAGTGGTGCCCCTACTGTAAGAGACCGATTATGACTCAACGCACGGCGAAGCTCATTGTTGCCCTTGGAAGTGGATTAACCGTCGTTCTCACGTTTGATGCCGCCTGGGCCACAGTCGTCACTCATGCCCGCGTTCTCCTCATCACCCTCTACATCGTGCTGGCGATGTTGAGTGCTTTTACAACGTTCATGAGTTATGAATTTCTTCGGCGGCGACGCGTGATGTTAGCTGAACAGGGAATCAACCCCCAGCAGTGACAAATCTTGAACAACACACGGGTCAGCAAACCATTATACGGGCGGCGTAGCATATTCGAGTTGCAATGTCCGAGTATTCCACCCCCGAACTGCCGCCACTCCCGTACGATTACGACGCGCTCGAGCCGCATATCTCCGAGCAAGTGCTGACGTGGCACCACGACACCCACCACCAGGGGTACGTGAACGGCCTCGAAAGCGCCGAGGAGACGCTTGCCGAGAACCGCGAGAGCGGCGACTTCGGCTCCTCTGGCGGTGCGATGCGTAGCGTCACCCACAACGGCTGTGGCCACTACCTGCACACGCTGTTCTGGGAGAACATGTCGCCGGACGGCGGCGGCGAGCCCTCCGGTGAACTCCGCGGGCGCATCGAGGAGGATTTCGGTTCCTACGAGGGCTGGAAAGGCGAGTTCGAGGCTGCCGCGAGTGCTGCCGGGGGCTGGGCGCTGCTCGTCTACGACCCTGTCGCGAAGCAGCTCCGCAACCTCGTCGTCGACAAGCACGACCAGGGCGCGCTCTGGGGTGCCCACCCCGTCCTCGCGCTGGACGTCTGGGAGCACTCCTACTACTATGACTACGGCCCGGACCGCGGCTCGTTCATCGACGCCTTCTTTGAGGTTGTCGATTGGAATCACGCCGCCGAGCAGTACCAGAAATCAGTCGACCACTTCGAGTAGCACAGCGCGCTTAGCAGCCACTCTTCGGTCCGGTTAGCCGATGTGGAATAGTACTCCCCTGTCAGACGATCTATTATACTCTCGCTTGGTAGATAGTACGATGAGTGAACCTAACGATCTGCCGCAGATCTGTCCTGAATGTGGGGCGATCGACGCCTACAAGAGACGGTTTACTATCGGCGGGGGCTGGCGGTTCGTCTATCGCTGTTCGAACTGTGGTCGGCGTCACATGCCACAGAAATGAATTAGCTAATTCCAGGCGAAAACGAATACTTGTAATCTGTTTTCAGTCGTGCTTAGTTCTAAGTGCCGGTGGCAATTTGTCGTCTATTATTCTACTAATATAGTATATTTTTGACGATATCCAAATTTAAATACATAACGAGGTGCCATAGGATTCCCAACTGATGCCAGCCCACCTACAACCCCGATCCGATGTCGACGAGATCTTTTTGATGGAGTGTAAAAAAATGAACAACTGTCCAACAAAATGGGGGGCTTAAGCTGGTATTCTGCCCGATATTGGAAATACATAGTTATTACCACTCATCACAAAATACACCACTGCCTCATAAACCGCAACGTGAGTTGGATTGGCCATTGGTGGACTGCAGACTCCTTCATCATCCACCGATGGCTGATGTCTGGAAGGACATTTGTAATCAACTATCAAAAATAAATATTGTTTCCAAATTTAATAGAATGGCTAAATTGCGTCGGATGCCGATGGCGACAGCTAGAAAACCGGAGGAATATTTCGTTATGTATGGGATGAAATTTTGAACCCGAAGTTTTCCCTATGGGATACCAGCATGATCGAGGGGTAAGACTGCTAAAGAGAGGGGGCCGTATGTACCCCTGTATGTCGACGATCATTACCGTGGAAGGAATGTCGTGTGAACAATGTGAGCAGACGGTTGAAGAGGTACTCCAAGATGTCTCCGGCGTGACTGACGTGCCCGTCGATAGGAAGAGCGAACAGGCGAGCGTCGAGGGTGAGGTAGAGGTCACTGCCCTCGTGGAGGCCGTCGAAGACGCAGGGTACACAGCTCACGCCTGAGCCTAGCTATCTGCGGATAGCACGGGCCGCTTCGAGACAACGGCCAACCGCTGTCTTTGAAGCTTGCCCGAGCTGGTCCTACTGTACGGTCACAGGGCCGAAGATTCAGGAAGCCGGCGGATCCACCTCTAAAGAGCATATGATCTATGGACGACCACAAAGAGTCAGCTGAGAGTTCCCCGGGAGGAGAGGACCAGCAAGACACCATCAGTCACCAGCACGAACACGGCGACCACGATGAAGCGATCGCCGAGTCGGACGAGCAACGGGTAGAACAGGAGCTACTGGAGGACGAGGCTCACCCTGCCGCGGCGAGTGTGACGGCGTCCCACGGGCAGCACGAGCACGCCGGACACGGGGGCGAAGGGCACGGCCACGGTTCCCACCAGGGACACGGCGAGGGTCATGGCGGGATGCACGAAGGCCACGAGCAGATGTTCCGGCGGCGTTTCTTCGTCTCGATGCTCCTGTCGATTCCCGTCCTCCTGTACAGCGAAATGTTGCAGGAGTGGCTCGGATTCTCCGTCCCGGCATTCCCGGGGAGCGAATGGATCAACCCCGTCTTCGCGGTCATCGTCTTCGCGTATGGTGGGGTACCGTTCCTCCAGATGGCGGTCCCGGAACTGAAAGACCGGTCGCCGGGGATGATGACGCTGATCTCGATGGCCATCTCGGTCGCGTTCGTCTACAGTCTCGCGAGCGTGGTATTCCCGACGCAGTCGGTGTTCTTCTGGGAGCTCGTCACGCTGATCGACATCATGCTGCTGGGGCACTGGATCGAGATGCGGTCGGTGCGCCGGGCCTCCAGCGCGCTCGACGAACTGGCGAAGCTGATGCCCGACACCGCAGAGCGAATCACTGATGATAGAGAGACCGAGGAGGTCCCCGTCAGTGAACTCTCCGAGGGCGACCTCGTACTCGTCCGGCCGGGCGCGAGCATCCCGGCGGATGGCGTCATCGAGGATGGCGATTCGGACGTCAACGAGTCGATGATCACGGGTGAATCGAAACCGGTTTCGAAGGAGCCCGGCGACGAGGTCATCGGCGGCACCATCAACGGCGACGGCAGTCTCCGTGTCCACGTCGGTGCGACGGGCGAGGAGACGACGCTGGCGGGCATCATGCGGCTCGTCGAGGAAGCCCAGCAAAGCAAGTCGAAGACCCAGGTGCTGGCCGACCGCGCGGCCGGCTGGCTGTTCTACGTCGCGCTCGGGGCGGCAGTCGTGACGGCGATTGCGTGGACACTCACGGTCTCGTTCGACGCGACGGTCATCGAGCGCGTCGTGACGGTACTCGTCATCGCCTGTCCGCACGCCCTCGGGCTCGCAATCCCCCTGGTCGTCGCGATCAACACGTCGCTCGCCGCTCGGAACGGGATGCTCGTTCGCGACCGGATCGCGATGGAGGACGCACGGAATCTGGACGCTATCATCTTCGACAAGACGGGGACGCTCACCGAGGGCGAACACGGCGTCGTGGATATGGCGACCGTCGACGGCGTCGACGAGGACGACGTGCTCGCGCTGGCGGCGGCCGTCGAGAGTGACTCCGAACACATGATCGCGCGAGCCATTCGTGAGGCAGCTGACGAACGTGATCTATCTATTCCCGACGCGACCAATTTCGAGGCGATCAAAGGCCGAGGGGTTCGCGCGACCGTCGACGTCTCCGGCTTCGCCGGAGGCTCGTCGGACGAGTCCGATGGTGGAAACGAAGTGTACGTCGGCGGGCCAAACCTGTTGACCCAACTCGATAGCGAGATCCCCGACCATCTCCAGCACTTCGCGGACGAGGCCGGCCAGAACGCCCAGACGGTGGTGTATCTCGTTCGTGACGGAGAGTTGATCGCCGCGGTTGCGATGGCCGACGTGATCCGTGAGGAGAGTTTCCGCGTCGTTGACGCCCTCCACGATCTGGGCATCGAGGTTGCGATGCTAACTGGCGATTCCCAGGACGTCGCCAACGCTGTCGCCGACGAACTAGGCATCGACACGGTGTTCGCGGAGGTACTCCCCGAAGACAAGGACAAGAAAGTCCAGGAACTCCAGGACCAGGGGAAGCTCGTGGGGATGGTCGGCGACGGTGTGAACGACGCGCCGGCGCTGACACGGGCCGACGTCGGCATCGCCATCGGGAGTGGCACCGACGTTGCGGTCCAGTCGGCGGACGTCATCCTCGTCCAGAACAACCCGATGGACGTCGTTCGGCTCGTGAAACTCAGTAAGGCGAGCTACCGGAAGATGCAAGAGAACATCGTCTGGGCGGCGGGGTACAACGTGTTCGCGATTCCGCTTGCAGCAGGCGTGTTGGCACCGATCGGGATTCTGTTGTCTCCCGCTGTCGGTGCGCTTCTGATGTCGCTGAGTACGGTGATCGTCGCGATTAATGCGCAGTTGCTCCGGCGCGTCGACCTATCCCTCCCCGAGCTCCCAAGTGCGACTCCACCTACTGACGCTCAATCTGCTGACTGAGAAGTGCTTTCTCGTCATTCACGTAAGGCTAAATCTTTCGGATAGATAATTATTTCTGGCACTAGGAGGCCGTTTTTACGACTTAGAAGATACCCAAAATGAATCCCGTACCCATCACGATGAGGATCGTCGCCGTGAATGCTGGCAGGTACTCGGCGTAGTCTTCAAGCCGATCCTCGTAACGCTGGTAGCCAGCCACGAGTACCAGCGTCACACCGACGAGTGACGTAATGACGGCCAGCGAGTAGATGAGCATCAGTTCGAGGCAATAGGTCGAGCCGGTGCAGATCGCAATAATATCGAACTCCTCGTTGTGGGTGAATCCGAGGGCGAACGCGAGGGCTGCCATGCCGTAGAGCCCGCGATCTGGCGTCTCGTCGAGGTGATCGTGAGAGTGTGAATGGTCGGACTGGCCGGCAAACGGGACGGCCCGCCGAACTCGAGCGATCCACCCCTGATTATCGTCGGTGCTGTGGGAATGATCGTGACTGTGGTGGGCGTGATCTTGATCGTGGCCGTCGTGCTCGTGATGGTCACCGTGGTCGTCATCGTCATCCGGCGCGGTGTGATCATGTCCATTGAAGTATTGCCAGATCCCGAGGGCAATGAGTAACGCTCCAGCGACGTAGTTCATCCAGCTGATCTGGGTGAGGTCGAAGTACGAGAGCGCCCAGAAGTACACGACTACCATCGCGATACTACTGATGAGATGTCCGATCCCGAGAATGAGGCTCGATGCGGCGCCGTAGAACCATTTGTTCTGTTTGTCGAGCGCGTAACTCGCTGCAATCGCCCATCCGTGGCCCGGGGCGAGCCCGTGAGTGAGACCGAGAGCACTTGCCCCGAGTGCGAGTCCGAGAATTCCGTTTGCCATCTACTCGATAGCAGAATGAGATCGCTTATACCGGTTGTTATGACCCGATTCGGGAGTTCGTAATAATGACACTCTTGAGGAGCGCCGTCTATGGCTTAGATATGAGAACGAGTTTGAACATTCCGCAAGAGGTTCTCGAATCGTTCGATACGACGTGGCAAGACGAAGGATTGGAATCACGCTCCCGTGCCGTCCGCGAGGCGATTCACGAATACATCGAGCGCCACACAGAGCTCGAAGGGTTAGAAGGTCCTGCCGTCGCGGCGCTGGCGTTCGATTATGAGCACACACTCGTCATCGGCGAACTCCATACCGTCCAGCACGAATTCGAGGATGTCATCGGCACCACACAACACATGCACCACGGGGAGTGGTGTCTCGAGACGGTTTTCTGTCAGGGATCCGCAGCTCGAATCCGGGAGTTGGTGTACCGACTCCGTGATTTCGATGCCGTCGGCCGCGTGAACGTCATGTTCCTCCAACCGGAACTCTCCACGGAATAGAGCGACTGAGTCGTCTGCTCCAATCAGCACTCCTATCGATACGTGTCTCTCATATGCGCACGTTGCGATGGACTGTCTCCGACGACCGCGTAAGGTGGAGACAATGTTGTCTTCTGCTGTATGGGATATCGGGATGTCTATCTCGTCCTTGGTGATGAGGAGACGGAGAGTCAATAGATGCGTATGACACACGAGGCGATGCATCACCGGCGCTACAGAGATTCGGCGCGATGGAGACTCTACTGGATCGGGGACCGGGTTATGTGTTTTAGTTCAGGGAGAGAGCCTGCAGTTTGCCGTATCGAGGGTTGTTCATGCGGGAGAGGTGGTTGATTCATCAGCGTCTTTCCACTCTCCGAGCCCTGCCGGATCCAGGTGGACGTGGACATCAGCGACTGGCTCGATTTCACGGACGCGCCGGCGGAGTTCTGATTCAACGTCATGTGCTTCGACCACCGATAGTTCTTGATCGACTTCGGCGTGAAACTCGACTTCGATCATGTGCCCAGAGTAGTACGCGACAAAATCGTGAATACCATGAACAGCAGAGTGTTCCCGGATGCGCTCCTTGATCTCTTCCTGTTCTGATTCCGGAGGAGCGCTATCGGCGAGATACTGAATATTCTCTCGCGAGATATCTACGCCTTGGTGGATAACGAGTAGACTCACGATGCCGCCTGCAATCGGGTCAAAAACTGGGTAACCAACTGCCATACCGAGGACACCCACCAGAGCCGCACCAGTCGTATAGAGATCGTTAAGACTGTCCGCAGCAAGCGCGCGGAGGCTCGGGAGCTGGAGTTCCTGATTCTTGTATTGGGTATACCAGTAACAGACGTACATATCACCGAGTGCAAACAGGAGCCCGATAATAAGCCAAATACTGTACTCAGCGGTCACTCCAGTTAGAATTGAGTGACCCGCATCGTACAGCAGTTTGAGTCCGAGGAGAACGAGCATGCCACCGACGAAGAGCGCGGAGAGGGGTTCGAATCGGTTGTGTCCGTGGGGGTGTGACTGGTCTGCATCCTCATAGACGGACTGGCCCCAGATCAAGACGACACCGCTTGCAAGGAGGTCTGCAACGGAGTGCGCTGCGTCGGCAGTAAGGGCGAGACTTCCTGTGAGGATCCCGAGTGCCCCCTCGACACCAATTTTGAGAGCATTTAACAGAACATTTGCCCAAGAGACTTTGAGAAAGGCTACACGTGAATCCGCCATAATATAGCGATACTGCTACATCCACATAAGAGGCCTCATTAGGCGCGTATAATCGAGTTTTTGATTCAATCTAAACTTTTCACGGTGCGTTGAGAGTCAACGGGTAACCAAGAGGCTCTTTATATAACTGTACCTACCTATGCAATAGATAGTTGACCCAACGTATCCTAACCCGAGCCCACTAGGACCTCGAGCGACTGCACCGCTCTCTCCGAACAGCATTAATATCGATGCATCTGTACCCCCAGTAATGGCCGTTCGACTGAGGTCGGTATCCACGTTCCGCGGTCGAGGCTGTACCTCTTCTCACCGGTGGTGATCAGCTATGTCTCCATCTTATTCATCACCTGCCACGTGCGCGCTCTGTGGTGGTGCTGTCCCCAATGACCGAGTCGCGGATGAAGACGGCGGCGTCTACTGTTCTACCGGGTGTCAGGACGTCCAGCGCGTCCTCGGTGACGAGGAGCATTCCAGTCGCCCGGAGACGACACACGGACCCACGGCCGGGCCCGGTGCTGACGATGACGCTGATGAACGCGAAACAGACACCCACGGAGAGCGGGCCGAGTCACGGGTATTTCTCCACGTAGAGGGGATGCACTGTGCGACGTGTGAAACCTATCTGGAGTCGATTGCCGAAGACTGTACGGGAGTTACTGACGCTACAGCGAGCTACGTAACCGAGACGATTCGCGTTGAGTACGATCCCACGAGCATCTCGGCGGATGCTCTCTGTGACGCGCTTAGTCCGCTGGGCTATACGGCAACGCGTCGTGACGGTGGCAGTGATGGTCCGACGACTGTCGTCGGCCAGTCGCGGCGGCAAGACGAGACGGGTGGCCGAGACATCGACGAGGTGCTCGGGTTTCGCTACGCTGCGGGCGTTATTTTCGGGACGTTCATGCTCCTGCCGTACGCGGTGCTCCTCTATCCAGCGCAGCTCTCGTCGTTCTTCGGCGATGGGACGCTGGACATGTACGCGAGTGCGTCCGGGATTGGCGGTGGAGATGGCCTGTTGATCCTGCCGCTCTTTCTTGTCCTGACGGGTGTGGTCCTAGTGTTCACCGGCCTTCCGCTCTTACAGGGTGCGTATGTCAGTCTGAAGATGCGACAGCCGAATACGGATCTGCTCGTCGCACTCCCCGTCGTGAGTGCCTACGTGTACAGCACGATCGCGTTTCTCCTCGGGCGGATCGACGTCTTCTACGACCTGACGATCGTGGTTGCCGCGAGTGTGGTCGCTGCGATCTTCTACGAATCACTGAGCAAGCAGCGGGCGATGGACTGCCTGACGGACCTCACCATCTCGCGGGTTACTGACGCCCGACGATATGACGCCGATGGGACCACGACGACGGTCGACGTGAATGACCTCGAACCAGGAGAGAGCGTGCTCGTCCGTGAGGGCGAACGTATCCCGGTCGATGGAGTCCTTGCCGAGGGCGAGTGTACGGTCGACGAGGCGGTTGTGACGGGCGAATCGCTCCCGGTGCTGAAGCGAGCGGGTGACGACCTCGTCGGCGGCGCGGTCGTCACGAACGGCGCCGCTGTCCTCACGGTGAGTGACAGTGCATCCAGCAGTATCGACCGACTCATCACGTCGGTCTGGAATCTCCAGAGTGGGGACCACGGCGTCCAGCGACAGGCCGACCGGTTCGCGTCGTTCGTCATTCCAGTCGTCGTGGGTGGGGCTGTTCTCGCCGGCGGCTGGTCACTCGTGGTGGGGGCTGGCGTCCTGCTCGCCGTCCTGACGGCGTTGTCAGTGCTCTTGGTCGGGTGTCCATGGGCACTCGGGCTCGCGACGCCCCTCTCCGTCGCAACGAGTATCGAGGAGGCAGTAGACCGCGGCATCGTCGTGTTCGACGAAACTGTCTTCGAGCGCCTTCGGAACGTCGACGTCGTCGTCTTCGACAAGACCGGTACCATCACGACCGGTCGGATGGAGGTTCTTGAGGCGGATGCACCGGCAGATCTGTTGGCCGCCGTCGCAGACCTGGAGCAGCGAGCATCGCACCCGGCGGCGGACGCGATCGTGACCGCATTCGCTCAAGAGGGGCAAGCTGGCGAGGGTCCCAGAGCCGATGGTGGGGTCGCGAATGAAGACGACCGCGAGCGAGCACGTAACATCTCCGAGTTCACGAGCCACGCGACCGGCGTCGAAGGGGTTGTTGACGACACGCGAGTTCTCGCGGGCAATCTCGATCTCTTTGCGGATCTAGAGTGGTCGGTGAGCGATGCCCTCGAAACTCGGGTGACAGCGGCCCGTGACGTCGGGCAGCTTCCGGTTATCGTCGGTCGTGATGGTCGTGCGGAGGGTGTCATCGTCGTGGGCGACGAGCCACGAGCGGGCTGGGACGACACGCTCATGCAGTTGAGTGCCCGTGATATGGAGATCGTCGTCCTGACTGGCGATGACGAGGCCGCCACTGACTTCCTCGGCACTCACCCCGGAGTCGACCACGTGTTTGCAGGGGTTCCGCCGGCGGGCAAGACTGCGACGATTCGGCGGCTACAGTCTCAGGGACAGGTCGCGATGGTCGGTGATGGAACGAACGATGCCCCGGCGCTCGCGACGGCCGATCTGGGTATCTCGCTCGGCGGTGGGACCGCGCTCGCGTCCGATGCCGCGGATATTTCTATCGTCGATGACGACCTTGCGGCGGTCGAGACGACGTTCGACCTCGCAGATGCAGCACGTCGGCGTGTCAAACAGAACAATGGGCTATCGCTGCTCTATAATGGGATCACGATCCCCCTTGCGGCGGCGGGGTTGCTGAATCCAGTGTTCGCGATGGGAGCGGTCGTGGTGACTGGCGGTCTTCTCGCGGCGAATTCGTTTCGAGACCTGCTTAACGAGTAGCGGCTCCAACCCCGCGAAGCGGCAGATACCTGCTGTGATCGGATGAAGACGGCCTTCGTGGTTTATTCGAGAAATTCGAAGGCACGGAGGCCCGTGTGCCCGACCGTAAAGCCTGCGACGATGATGCCTCCAGAGAGGATCTGGTAGAACGGGGTCGACGGGAGAATGCCGGTTCCGAGTGTGCCGACAACGATCAGTACCGCTGCTAGTCCCAAAAACACGTACTGTCGACTTTTCCCTTCCCATCTTGAGACGTTCGCTCAAACCGCGTTCTCACGGCAGATTCGGCATTTCAGTCGGCTGGGATGATGGCAGCCGATTGCTCGGGCTGTCGGGCTGTTTGGACCGAGTAGAGCAGACTGCCAGTAAACAAGAGGAGACTTCCGACGATGAATACCGCACTGAGCGGCGAAGCGGAATCGACGAATACCCAGTAGAGCGGGGCAGCAATCGATGGCCCGGCAGCGAGCACCGCGATCTTCGCGACGAGTGGCCCGCAGCACCCACAGGTACACGTCCCGACGATTGCAGCACTCCCGGCGGTCCCTTCGGTCATACCAGCCCGTTCCTCAACGCGCCAGTGACGCGCGATGAGAGCGGCGTTCAACCCGATGAGAGCGCTCAGCATCCCGACGACGATGACCTGGCCAGGTGACAAGGCCAGGAAGAACGGGATGTGTACGAACGGGAGATGCGGAATCGCGATTTCGAGGGTGGGCCACGATACCAGCTGATAGATTGCGGGCAGAACGACGACCGTCACCTCCTCGGGGAAGCCTTCTTCGGGGAAAAACGAGAGGTAGCCCGTCACGGTAACAAAAAAGAATGCTAATACGACACCGACGCCGATGCCGAAGCGACGCGCAACCGGATCACGCATAACTGCGCGAATGACACCCCCTGCGTCCTTCCAGATGACATAGCCGATCAGAATTGGCGTGCCGAGGACGATAGCGTACCCAAGTGGATGTGTATCCCTTGCCAATTCTGGGAGAAGGTAGGGGTACGAGATCCACAATCCCATGAGGATGCCGAGGAACGTGTACCGTGGGCGGGATGGCCAGCGCAGCCACCCAATGACGAAGCTCGCGACCATGATGCCCAAGCCACTCAGCAGGGCCAGTGGCTGATACCACGCTCGGGGGAACGGCATCGAACTCGCAGTGTACGTCGGATCCGGGGAGAGCCCCTCGAAGAGAACGGCTCCAAGCGCAGTGATAGCTATCCCGACGAATACGCCGTACAGAGCGGTTGTCGGCGTGATACGATCTGTCCGTTTGAGAAGGATAAACCCGCCGAGGATGGCGGCACCGACCAGTGCCAAGATGAGTCCGTGTCCTTGCGAGAGTCCACCGCTTCCGGTTGTACCGTGGGCGGATGCGACGGGAATCTGAGTGAGCGTAACAATCGCGGCGAGAAGTATAGAGAGTGGCCGAACAGACCCTCCGATTTGAGGGGTCTGTCCACGGGAGGAACCCTCCCGTGGTTGAGGCTCTTCCGGTGACATTATTCGGTCTTGGACAGGGAGCCACTTCTACCTGACTGATTCGAGAGAGCCACTCGGAGAGATATGCGTCACCCCATAGACGACGGTGTGCCACTTCTGTGGAGCCCCATGAGAAACATACGCCACCGGATGCTATACCGTCGTCACGTTCTACCACTAGTCCGACCCACCTACTATGGATCCCCGGCACGTATCTCCGTTCGACAGGTATGGTCCAGCTGAGTCCGTGGCTGTGGGCGGTCATTCTGGTCGTCGGGGTCTTCGCTGCTCACTGGGGTGCCGAACAACTTTCGCATCCAATTAAGAAGCTCCGCCGACAGTTGGGATTGACCGCGGTCGCAGGTGGTGCCCTCGTCGGGATCGCTGCCGCCGGCTCCGAAATCGGCATCAACGTCACGAGTGCCTATCGCGGTGTCTCCGACATCGGGCTGGGAATGATGCTCGGGTCGAACATCGTCTCCATTCCACTCATCGTTACTATCGCCTACGTCGCCTCGCGGAAGCGAGACCTCGGCGGCGAAACGGAGGGGCAAGATACACGTCGCGACGGTGGACAGGGAAGCACGTCGTCTGGCGGTCAAACAGCGACGCACGGTCGCCACCGCCAGGAGAATCTCCTTCGGATTCAGAAGGAGGCCGTTACCGTCCTGATACTGCCGTATCTCGGCATCCTCGGTCTGGTCGCCGTCCTCACGCTGCCGGAATCCGGGCGGGGACTCCAGCCCATCGATGGGTGGATTATGGGGGCAGCCTACCTCGCATATCTGGGCCAGGCGTTCTTCAGGGGTCGCTCCGAGTCGGAGGACGTGCAGTGGACCAAGAAAGAACTCGGCCTCGCCGGTGCCGGGCTGGTCGTCCTCGCGTCGGGAGCGTACGGTATCGTTCTCTCGACGGAGAACATCGTGGCTGCACTCGGGATCTCGAGGCTCGTGGGCGGGTTATTCGTGACGGCGATCGTAACAGCGATCCCCGAGATGTTCGCGACGTGGAGCGTCGTCAGAAGCGGTCAGGTCACCGCCGGGACGACGAGCGTTATCGGTGACAACGCGGTCACGATGACCGTAGCGTTCGTGCCGCTCGCACTCGTCACGGTTCCGATCGAGGACTTTCAACTCTATTGGGTGAATCTGTTATTCGTGGCGCTGATGCCGGCCGTGTACGCGGGGCTGACCCACTGGGGAGCGACCGAACACGGGTTCACACACTGGCAGGTCTTGCTGTTCGATGCCTTTTACTTCCTATGTATCGGCGTGATGGCCCTCAGTGTATTAAATCTCTTCTAGTACTTGCTTGTCATCCCGAAATCGTTAATCTCCAGAAGATACGGTGGAGTTCCGATTCGGTCCCCAAATACTGGAAATTGGCGACGTTTGTTTTGCCGTATTCCGCTTCGTTCTACGTATGTACGCCTGGTGTCGGCTGTCCCGCATCTCTTCACTCAAACTCACCGTAGTCTCCTCCGTATTTGATAAAGAAGTAAGCAAGGCCGAGCACTGCGCTCATCGCACCCGCTGCGACGATTCCGAGCGTCTTTGCGCTATCCGGGAGAGTGGGTGCACCACCACCGCCACCACCATCACCGCCACCGCCCCCGCCGACAGTTACTGTCCCCGTCATGCCCGCAGATTCGTGGGGAATGCAGAAATACCCGTATTCTCCTTCCGTCTCGAACGTATGCTCGTACGTTCCATCACCTCCAATACTGCCATCCGGATACGCATCACGAGCTGATGATTCGCTGTCAAAGTCACCGCTCGCAAAATACTCCGCGTCGTCGGGAATTTCGTCTTCATAGGCCGTGACACTATGTTCGATGGATCCAACATTCTCCCAAGTGACTGTCGTCCCCGGATCGACCTGCGCCTCGGCGGGGACGAATTCGAGGTTGTCGTTCATGTCAATCGTTGTTTCCTGGGCGGCAGCTTCGGTTGAAGCCGCCGTTACCGTTGCAGTTCCCCCAACAGCTGCCCGAAGTACCCCCCGCCGTGATACAGGATGGTTCTCCTGCTCCTCGGTCATAGACACCACTACGCACGATGCGTCAATAGTGAATGTGGTACATACGTCGAAATCCGTGTTTCAGCCTTACTTCAATGTGAACGTGGCACTGTCTAGTTTAGGACCTCCTCGACCGATGTTCGATCAGCAAGCGATTGGTGCGGTCTGAGATGGTTATAATAATGTGCAAACAGAGCAATCTATTGTCGAACGCTCCGCCGACTGCCCACCCACGAAGTATGGAAATAGTCGAGGCGCATTTTCAGCGTGTGGAACCATTTTTCGATGAGTTTTCGGTCGGTATAGTCCACCTGACTGTTCAATCCTATTCGAACAAGGGCAGTCCGATATCCGAACTGATCAACGAGAAACGTCGTGTCTGAGAAATCGCGTTTCTCACGAAGTCCAGACAGGAACGCAGCCGCTGGATCGGTGCCATGGCGTCCGAACAACGCCACGTCAAGAATGAGTTTCGTGTCGAGGTCTATTGCAGCGTATAATCAAGACCACTCACCGTTAATTTTGACAGCGGTTTTGTCGACGGCGACCCGCTTCGGCTGCGCCTCAGGCGGGTCGGGAACGCTGTCAGCCAGCCTATGTACCCACTGCCAAACAGCTTTATTAGAGCGTTCAACACCTAATTCAGAGAGAATCATTGTTGTCTCTCTAAGTGAACAACCGGTCGAGTGAAGCCGGACGGCGAACACTCCCGAGTTTCTTCTAAATCCGCCGCAAAGCATTCGCTGAGCGGGTCTGCGAGCATCTTGACCAACTAACTCAACGACCTGCTCACTTCTCAAACTGGCTTAATTAGACAGTGACGAATTCAGTAAATATCTGAAGAACTGAAGGTCGAGACTACTCCAAATAGATAGAGATGAGCGTAAACAGGGCGAATCCTCCCACGAGTGCGACGGCAGCCAGACGGGCCTCACCTTCATTGTGTGCCTCGGGAATGATCTCCTCGACGGCAACCGTGAGCAGGATTCCGGCCGTAAAGGCGAGCAGTCCGAACTTGACGATCGCAGGTTGACCACGGACGAGCCAGTACCCGACGGTGACACCGAGAAAGATTGGAAGTGCGAACGAGAGGGATAACAGTAGCCGTGTTCGCCGCGGGATGCCCTTCGATTTGAAGGTGGCAATCGTGGCGAAGCCCTCTGGAATGTCGGCAGGAACCTGACCGAGTGCGAGGAGGAGTCCAAGACCTAGCGAAATCGTCGACCCGGCTCCGATCATCACGCCGTCGCTAAAGAGATCGACGGCGACGCCGGCGAAAATACCCCAGGCACCTGACTTTGCACGTCCCCCGCCGGTTCGAGCGGCGATGAGGTCTGTGAGACTGTCAAGACCGATCGAGAAGAATCCTCCCGCGAGGAAAACGACGAGCACGAGCCACGGCGGGTCGGCTTCCAACGTCGTCGGAAGCAGCTCGATACCGACGACAGCGAGGATAATGCCCGCCGCAACGTGGAGCGCTAAGCTGAGTGTATCGCCGGAGATCTCGAACCGTTCGGCGACGAGCCCACCGGAGATGTTCCCAAGGGCCGGCATCGAACTCAATAGGAGCGCTGTCAGATAGCTGGTGGCCACGCTATTGACCTACCCATAATTCGGGTTTGACTCGGAAAGCCCTTACTCCGCTATCGAGGATTTTAGCAGTATCCCGTCCCGTAGCGCGAAAATCTACCCTCTCTCCGTGAGGACTCCTCCAGACCCCTGGTCTATCTGCGGTCACTCTCGGAAGAGTGCAAACGGATCTCCGTAAGAAATCGTGTTTGTACTTGCCCCCTTGTACTCGACGGAACCTACGAGTTGACGGACAATTTGGCCGTTCCGTCACTTATTACGGAGTGTACAACGCTGTTCAGTTCGGCGGCGCGTATCTTGGTGCAACCAGGATACTCTGAACCAATTACGACTCGCCCAGAAACACCAGGAGATGAATATGCTTGAGAAACCAGAGCGGTAATATCACGCCGATCCCGACGCCAAAGAGTGGGCTATTCGAGGCGAGCCACACCACCTGTGCGAGAACCGTACCAAGCAGTACCACGCTATTGTACGCGATTCCATTAATCAGAATGTCTCCCGGTGTCTGTGGCCGTGGCCACTGTACGAGACTGTAATCACTCTTCGATGTTCGACTCGCGCTGAGTGCAATTATGAGTCCGGCCAATCCACTCCCAAACCACCCAAGGAGCACTATCGGGAGTGAAAACAAGCTGACTCCCAACACCAGACCGGCTCCGACCGGAAACATGATAACGACGAGTTCGACAACGGTGCATCGAGTAAGGTTAGTTCGCAAAGAAGTTAGCATATTCTTGACCCAAATCTGTACATCGGTCAACCAACCATTTCACTTCGTTCTTGGGAGACTTTTCTTCTCCTCGTCGGTGACCGGTCGAGAATACTCCGTCGAGGATTTGAACCTCGGTCCTCGGCGTGAGATGCCGAGATGATTGGCCGAGCTACACCAATGGAGCATTTTGAGCTCACTGGCCAATCCAGTTAAACCCACTCACTTCACGACATCGAATCCGACGACGCAGACGACTATCTGGTGTCTGCAGAGGAAACCACCCAATGTTTGATGAGTTCGTTTACGTTGTAGAAGAGGATACCAACTGAGAGGAGGGTCGTGACGAAATAAATAATCAATCCTGGTGGGCCACCGATCGATGTACCGATTGCACCTCCTCCAAACCCGATGACCGTGAGTTCGATCCACGTCACTACGATCCGAGACAGCAATCGGGGTTCCGAATTGGGCTGTGTCGATGTCATCGGTTCAGAGTACCATATTTAGGACGCGATGTTGATTTTCTGTTTCACTCTGTCCACGCAACTCAACGATACGCCGTTGGCTGATTATACGTCTCATCCGTAGGTTTCCTCGGTATCGACGGGACCACTGAACGCTGAATAGAGCATGACAAAGTAGCCGAGGACGATCGGGAGCAGCACGCTCGCCATGATCGACATAATATTGAGTGGAAGCGTAGAGATAATCGCCTCTCGGACGGTGAGTCCTGCGGTCCGATCCACGAAGGGAAACAGAAGGGTTGCGACAAGCCCCACGAGTCCGAAGACGAGTGTGGCTGTCGCCGCGAACGCGGCGTAGTACCGACGTCTACGGAGCGCGACGGTATAGATTCCCGTCAGGGTAGCAGTGAGCATCACAAGTGCGACGACGGTGATCGAACGGAACGAGGAGCGCAGCCCTGGCTCAGTGACATATATCACTCCGAGAGTAATGATCGCGATACCAAGATAGCCCACGGCAGCTCGGATACCGTAGTCTCGCATCTCATCTCGCAGAGCGCCACGGGTTTTCAGGCCGAGGAACGCCGCACCATCGACAATCGTGAGGACAAGGACTGTGACACCACCGAGGACCCCCACTGGGGTGATGAGGCCGGTCGCTCCGACCAGCCAGTTCATCACGAACAGCCCCAGCAGAAACGGTGTCACGGTACTCCCGATGACGAACGAATAGCCCCAGAGTGTCCGCCAGCGGTCGTCTTCACGCTCCTCGTACATCTCTGGAGCAAGCCCTCGGAGACCGAGTGCGGCTAGAATCGCGAACATCAACAGATAGTACCGGCTGAAGAGATTCGCGTAGACGGACGGAAACGCCGCGAATAGTGCCCCACCGAAGACGACGAGCCAGACCTCGTTCCCGTCCCAGAACGGCCCGACAGCCGCCAACAGCTGTTCTTTCTCGTGATCGTCGTTACGGGTCGCAAACAGGACGCCTACGCCGAAGTCGAAGCCGTCGAGAAAGAGGAACATCCCAAAGATGAAAAACAGCAGCGCGAACCAGAGTTCGGCGAGCGGCAATCCGAATAAGGGCTTCGTAGCCAGCGATTCGACATTAGTCACCGGACGTCACCTCTGACTCTTGGATGTGGGCAGCATCACTCTGCGTGAGTTCGTCCCGGGGTGGTGGTCCCGCTCGGATGATACGACCGACGACGTATGTGTAGAGGCTCAATAACAGGATGTACCCAGCAACGAATCCGAGGAGCGTGAACGTTGCTTCGGCGCCTGTGAGGCTCGGAGAGACGCCGGCACTCGTCCTCATTACCCCCTGAATGACCCACGGTTGTCGCCCGACTTCGGTGACGATCCATCCGACCTCTACGGCGACGAATCCCAAGAGAGACGACGCCATCAACGCCTTATGCAGCAGGTCATCCTCGAAGAGTTCGCCACGCCACCATCGATAGACGCCCCAGACGGCCAGCAGAATGAACCAGAAGCCGAGCGCCACCATAATCCGGAACGCCCAGAAGACGATCGCCACTGGTGGAGCTTTCGTTGAGAAGGATTCGAGGCCGCGTATCGTTGCCTGTGGGTTTCCTCCACTCGCGAGCCAGGATGCGCCACCCGGGATGCCGATGCCAAAGAGATCTTTTGTACGGGGGTTCAGCAGGTCATTAACGTCCGTGGGGAACGCGACGATATACTCGGGGACGTAGGAGTCAGTTTCCCAAACGGCTTCCATCGCGGCGAATTTCTGTGGTTGGGTTTCGGAGACGTGGCGGGCATACTCATCACCCTGAATCACTTGCAGTGGGGCCGTGATGAGCAGGACAGCGAGTGCGATTTTGAGCGTCTTCTCCCAGAAATCGATGTGTTTAATCGGATACCCCCAGACGTGGTGACGGAACACGTAGTAGGCGGCAACGCCGGCCATGAAGAGCGCGACCGACTCGACAGCAGCGTTCTGCATATGGATGAACATATAAGGGAATCGTGGGTTGAGATAGGCCGCGAGCGGATCGGTAAGCTTCACAATTCGATTGCCGTTCTCTACGACAATTTCGAACCCACGCGGCGTCTGCATCCACGAGTTCGCGATGAGGATCCAGACGGCTGAGAGCCAGGTGCCGAGCCCGACAGCGATACTCGACAGGAAGTACAGCCGGTCAGACACCCGGTCCCGTCCAAAGACGAAGATACCGAGGAACGTGGCTTCAAGCATGAATGCCATCATTCCCTCCAGGGCGAGCGGGCCGCCAAACAGCTCCCCCGCGGTCGTTGAGAACGCGGCGAAGTTCGTTCCGAATTCGAACTCGAGGACGAGTCCGGTTACCGTTCCAACGACGAAGCTGACCGCAAATATTCGTGTCCAGAACCGACGAAGCTGTTCGTACACCGGCTGTTTGGTCCGAATCTCTTTCCATGTGAAATAGATGAGAAACGGTGCAAGGCCCATACTCATCACTGGGAAGATGATGTGAACGATCGTGGTGAGCGCAAACTGGAGTCGGCTCGCAAGAACGGGATCAACCACCGGTCTCACCTCGACAGATGTCGTTATTGGTCTGAACGATGATTCGCAGATCGGGTAAAAAATGGACCCCTGTCGGATAGAATGCCATCACTCCGACTTTGCGACTTCGGTACGTCAAATGAAGGCGGTGTCCTATGTATTGGGAATCCGCCTTCGACCCTTATACTGGGGGATTTGATTAGTGAGTATGGAGCGTCGACAGGTCCTCAAGACAGCCGGAATTCTCGCAACAGGTGGCGTAACCAGTCTCGCAGGTTGTAGTTCTGGAAACGGTGATGGTAGCGGTGAGCCGACTACGACCGAGACTGAGGAGACGACCGGCGGTTCGGGAGGAGAAACGGCCGGTGGCGCGGGGGGATCGAACACGGTTATGATGGTCACCGAAGGGAGCGAGTACTATTTCGATCCCATCGGTCTGTTCGTCGAATCCGGGGAGACAGTCACGTTCGAAATCCAGAGTGGGAGTCACTCAGCAACTGCCTACAAACAAGGAACGAGTTCAGCAGAGGTGACGCGGATTCCCGACGGAGCGGAAGCGTTCAACAGCGAGGTTCTGAGTGAACAAGGCGCAACGTACGAGCATACGTTCGAGACCACGGGCACGTACGATTATTTCTGTATCCCGCACAAGTCCCTGGGGATGGTTGGTCGGATTGTCGTTGGCGAACCCGGCGGTCCCGCGGAGGGGAGTATGCCGCCGGACGGAGACGTTCCCGAAAGCCAGACCATCGTCGATCAAGGCAGCGTCTCGTACAGCTCGTTCTCCGGGTAGGCGGCCGCGTACACTGCGAGCTGTGCGCTCCGGAATCACTTGTACACTATATGGCCGACATCGACTGTGCTTCGGACCTACAGTATGGAGACACACGCTGCCGATGACGCTCGCACAAGGCTCGTGGCCGACATACACGGATGCTGCCCTCGATAGTGTTCGGCAGGAACGACGCGAGGTCGAGCGCGAGTGTCAAGCTTTCCAACGGTTTCGCCAGCGTATTCAGACTGCCGACACACAGACTCCTCGGTTCGAACGGTCCGTTGTTGGAGTGGATCAGAGCCTGACATCCGAAGAGAAGTCGATCCGTGATACTATCGAGCCGTGGTATTATGATACTGTGATGGCGGTCGACCACTACGGCGACGTGTACGGTGATTCGTTCGAGGCGAGCCTCAGTGCCGAGTTCGGGGTCGATGTGCTGGTTCTCATTTCAGAAGCGACTACGTTCTCACCGCTCATCAAACAACGACTCCTCGAGGCCGCACAGCAGTGTATTGACAACCGCCGGGTCTTTCTGGAGACGCTCAAGGCTGAATTCACTACGCTCAAAGACGCGCAATCTACAGTTCAAGAGATTCGAGAGGCGATAGCAGAACTTGATTCTACGGAATCACAGGGAATCTCAGATACTGAACTGACCGATCGATACGACACGCTTCACACGTTGACTGATGAATGTAAGAGTTGGATCCAGCAACGGCAGGAGGTAATCCACGCTCATCGAATCGATCGGTCGGCAGACGTGGATGCCTACACTGACCTCTGTTCGTATCTCTATGAGGGTCTGGAGGTTGATTATCCGGTGTTGGCGATGTTTGTCGATCTCTTGGAGATCATCTCCCAATATGAGTAGTTCTCTCTTTCACCTCCTACTCAGTCTTGATGTCCTCCCATGGCTGAACAGTAGTTGCTGATTTGGCTGCGATTAGTGCTGGCAAACTGGGCGCTGGAATCGAAGGACCCCGTGCACCGGGTGCACGGCTTTCAGAATCGGCGTGAGTGGGTGTCGAACATATTAGATAATCGACCCCAGCAATTACTGTGAAGGGGTGGGCTTCCGCTTACACCGTGTTAGTTCCGGTTTCCAGCAAATCTACTTTGTTAACGGTTTTGTCTATCCGGTCACAACAGTACATATGGAATTCGACTTCGTGCGCTCGGTGGCTCCCCTCGTCGTTATTGTCGCCGTCGCGGCGATTGCGCTCACGACCGTGATGACTTCCTCGACAGTCTTCATGATGGTTCTGCCCTCAATGATTATCTTCTCGGTCATCGCGTTCTTCCTGGGAATGAAACATGGCGAGTTCCGCGCCAGTCCATAACAGGCCGACCCAGTAGCCGAAATCCGCGGGGTTGCGATCCATGCTAGCCGCCAGCTGTGTTGATTCAGATTATTTCGATGACCGGTACGCAGTCCTAGCGACGGCTGTTTTAGAGTCCGCCCGTCGCCGTCAGATAGGCCCCTGCGAACTGCACCGCGTTATACGTCCCGTGAATCACAGCCGGCACTGTGAGGTTGTCCGTATACTCGTACGCTGCTCCCAGTACTAAGGCTAGGACGAATGCGATACCGATGTACACCAGTTTGCCTTCCCCTGACAACGAGAAGAGATGGATCGATGCGAACAGAGCGCTTGCGAGGATAATTGCACGAGCCGGATGGAGACTTTCACGTAGGGTACCCTGTACGAGGCCCCGGAACAACAGTTCTTCTCCCGGACCGACCAATAGGAATTGGAGCGGGATGAGAAGAAGGAATACACTCGGATTTTGTCGCCCGACTTCGACGATCTGATTCTGAGCCGAGTTCAGACCGAGGGCCGTGATTACTGAGGACGCCACAAAGAGCAACCCCAGGATCGCTATACTCCCCCCGACAATCACCGCCCCATCACGCTTGTCAGGGAGACGAACTGGGACGAATCGCAATCCGAGATCACGGCCTTTGAGATAGAGGACGGCGATGCCCCCAAACGTCACTCCTTGGAGGAAGAACGTGCTCACAACCAGTCTGAGGGCTGGACGTGACGTGAGGTCGACTCCGAACAACCCGACGACCGTCCCGACGGCAAGGATTACGATAGCCCCCGCGACGTATGACCCATATGTGAGACCAATCGCCGAGGCGACAGAACGGAAGCGAGATATCGACGACATTAATCAGATGTGAGCGTAGGGCTCCACCCTACAAGCTGGCTTCGATAGGTCGATTCCGGCGCTGTTCATTCCAAGACATCCCGCGGTAGTGATTTTATTCATAGCTGACGTTCAGGTTCAACGAGGTTCGATCCAGCGAGGACTGTAATTGTAACGAGCACGAACGCGATCAGTGAGAGATTCGGAATCGTGAGTCCGAGCACCGGAGCCTGCCACTGGACGACTGCACAGGGACCAGCAAAGGTGCATGAGGCCGTCGTTGCTTGGAGTACGGAGTGATATCCCGCGATTGAAGCTCCCACCACGGATAGTGGCACGACCGTTCGCCAGATTGTGTTGTGGCTCTCGAGAGCGGCAACGCCAAGAACGACGACAAGCGGATACATGAGGATACGTTGATACCAGCAGAGGGTACACGGAACGAGACCGAGGCCGAGACTGAACCAGAGGCTTCCCAGGGTCGCAACTGCCGCGACGCCTGCCCCGCCTGCAAGCCAGAATCGTCCGTCGGACATCCATGACTCAGTTTGATCCAGCTGCATCTTCGATCAACTGTCTTGTTCGCTCTTCGTTTCCGAGTGGATTGACCGTCGTGCCATCGATGAGGAGCGTGGGTGTGGCGTCGACACCGGTATCGCTCGCAGCCCTGTCAGTCGCCCGCAGCACGTCGTCGTACTGGTTTTCTTGGATCGCCGTGCGGATCGACGCCGTCTCGGAGACGCCTGCGGCCTGAGCAAACTCGACCAGTCTCTCGGCGGTCGCCCACTGGTCGCTCTCGGGTGGCTGATTCCGGAACACGTATTCGTGGAACGCCCAGTACGAGGCTGGCTCGGTGTTCCAGACAGCTAACCCGGCTTGGCCGGCTGCGGGTGCATCGGGGCCCAGAAATGGGTCGCCACCGATATATGCGAGATTGCGGAACTTGAGCGCGATCGTTCCTGGTTCCACGTAGTCCGTCACGAGTTGTGAAAGCATCTCCGTACTGAACTGGGCGCAGTACGGACACTTCCAGCTCCCGAAGTATGTGACCGTGACATCGGCATCAGCAGACCCCATCGTCGCATACCGGGATTCGCTAGGCGAGTCGGGAATCGGGGCAGTGGCGACGGCGCCCGTATCACCTCCAGCATTCGCACCGCCCTCCGGTTCAGTACTCGTATTGTTAGAGAGAGCGGTGGCGCCGATCACGAGACCGGCAGTGGCGGCACCACCGCCGGCGAGGAGAAGCTGTCGGCGGGTCAGTCCTCCGACAGCAGCTCCGACACCTCCCTCGGAGAGCCGCTCTGAGAACGTGCGTGAATCGACGGCTGCGTCCGCCCGTTTGTAGTCCACACGTGAGAGGTCGTCGGGATGAGCGGCGAGCCAATGTCTGTAGAGCTGCTCGTCAGTCTCGTCACCGAGTTGTTCACCACAATAATGGCAGGCGCTGTGAACGTTCCATGTGTGGTCACGCGCTGCTCCAGCTGTTTCGAATTGATCTGTACAGATCGGGCAGGTATGGGCAGTCATTCGTGATCACTACTCCAGGTAGCAGATTTCATAGGCATCGTGTTGTGCTCTCATAGTGAGCTGTATTGTCGGTATCTGTGGCATTGTTTTATGACTCGCTGTCATCAGCGGCGGAGATATGCGACGAGGAAGGTCGTCAGGAGACAGAGGAGAATGAGAATTGCCACGCCGAGATGGGTCGTCACGATGATCGGTTGGAGATCTTCCGTGACGGTCAATCCTCCGAGGATAACCTGTAACGGAAGGAGGACGAGAGCGGCCGTGGCCGACCATTTGACAATCGGTGTATTCCGGTGTGTCACCCATGCTCCAACGGTCGTGCCGACGATCAGAACCCCGGCCGTCATCGCCAGTCCACGGTGAGCCCACTCAGCGAAGATTTGGAGTGCAGAGTATGGCGAGTTAGTAATGATCTCGGGTTGAAGGAAGGGAACCCACGTCCCGTAGCAGGTCGGCCAATCGGGACAGGAAAGTCCAGCACCGATTGCACTAGTGTAGGCGCCGAGAAGCATCACGATATACGTCACTAGTAGCGTGAACCCGGCGATATGCCTGTACTCGACCGGAATCTGTGAAATCGTGGTTCGCACGTCGTGCCAGCGGAGTCGGGCTTGAGACATAATATTGGGTAGGGACGCTGACTGGCGGTGTGACGAGTTGATGTCTTGGAGACAAAGTGTTAGGCCGGATTCCCAGCGAGTGGGACACCGCCTGCTATTCATTGAGGAGCCGTCCCACGGCACTGTTAAGAAGACCCACGGTTTGTAGGGAAACCCCCTATACGCCGATAGTATGATGGCTCAAGAACATACCCAGGAACGATCAATTGAACGCGACCGTGAGGTGAAGTCTGCTAACGACAACACCTGTCCCGAGTGTCAGGGCCGTGTTACCCGGAACAGCGACAGCGGCGAGGCGACCTGCGAAAGCTGTGGGTTGGTTTTTGAAGATGATCCAATCGACCACGGCCCGGAGTGGCGTGCATTCACCTCGGACGAACGCGATGAAAAGAGTCGGGTCGGTGCGCCGACGACGCAGCTGATGCACGACAAGGGCCTGAGTACGACTATCGGCTGGCAGGACAAAGATGCCTACGGCCAAGCCGTCTCCGGTCGCAAACGTGCTCAATTACAGCGCCTTCGGACGTGGGACGAGCGGTTCCGGACGAAGGATGCCCACGAGCGGAATCTCAAGCAAGCGCTCGGGGAGATCAGCCGGATGGCGTCCGCTCTAGGACTTCCGGAATCGGTTCGGGAAACTGCAGGCGTCCTGTATCGGCGTGCTGTCGAGCAGAACCTGCTCCCCGGTCGCTCGATCGAGGGTATGTCGACGGCGTCGTTGTACGCGGCTGCTCGACAGCATGGAATGCCACGGCCGCTGACGGAGTTCGCCGATGTCAGCCGTGTCGAGAAAATCAGGATCCAGCGAGCGTACCGATATCTGTCCCGAGAACTTGGGCTGGAGATCGAGCCGGAGGATCCCATGCAATATATCCCACAATTCGCGTCATCGCTTGACGTGAGCGACGAAGCAGAACGGCGCTCTCGAGAACTGCTTGAGGTAGCTACAGATAATGCCGTCCACAGTGGAAAGAGTCCAGCCGGATTGGCGGCTGCCGCTCTGTATGCTGCGACCCACCTCACGAACGAGCAGCTCACACAGGAGACGGTGAGTGAGGTCGCCCACGTGAGTCGAGTCACGATCCGGAATCGATACCAAGAGCTTCTCGAGGTGTACGCGCAGCATGACTGACCGGCCGGCCTTTGCGGGCGAAATACAGCTACGGATATGCCAATGACACGTTATCTACTATGACCGAGTTCTCAATACAGACCGAGGTCGAAGTATTGGAGGTGCTCGTTGACGAGTCACCTTGCCATGTGATGGAGATCACTAATATCGTCGATGGGCACCCGATCACTATCGACCAAGCGTGTGCTCATCTCCACAGTGAGGGCTGTATTGTTCCGCGCGGGAGGGGTCTCTACGAGATTACCGACGCCGGCGAACAACGACTCGAAACTCAACAGGAATCATAGCGTTTCATAACTGTGTCACTATGTTCACCCTCATTGGATGGATCAGCCATCATCACTCCCCAGCCCGGATCCGTAATGAATACGGGGTGCCGATGGACCCTCTCGTCCATAATCGGACTCCATTTCCCGACGAACACGTATTCTCGAATAATGGGAGATAATTCAGTGTCTTCCGAGGACCCTCCAGGGCTGCAGGATGTCCTCGATGCGCTGGATGATCCCGCGTGTCGGACTATTCTCCGGGAAACTATCGAACCAATGACTGCGAACGAGCTCCTCGACGCATGTGACATCCCCAAGTCGACGCTGTATCGAAAATTAGAACTCCTCAGTTCCGCTTCCCTCGTTCGAGAACAAGAGACGATCAACCCTGGAGGTGGACGGGTTACCTACTACGAACGGTCGTTCGAGGATGTCACGATCTCTATGGACGACTCAGGTACGTTTTCAGTGAATGTCGATCGGCCACCGCAATCTACCGACGAACGGCTTGCAGATATCTGGTCGATGATGGGGGACGAAGTATGAACGGCGTCATCACGGCGATTGCAGTCGTCAAGTTCGTAATCCTGCTTCTCGGTGGCGGGATCACCTACATTGCATTTAAGGCCTATCGGCGTACGGGTGCGGACTCGCTACGTGTCCTTGGTGTCGGGTTCGGTATCATCACACTCGGGGCAATCCTGACTGGCGTGGCCAACCAGTTCTTTTCTGTCGGATTGGCACTCGGCGTGCTCATCAACAGCCTGTTCGTCGCGCTTGGTCTCGCGGTCATCATGTACTCGCTGTATATCCAGAAATGAACGCCATTCCGAATGGTGCCGTTCCTGATCTCCGTCGGGGTAGCTACCTAATCCTTTTCGGCGTGGTTCTGTTCGTTCTCACGCTTGTTAGCAGTGCAATGCTCGCCCCTGCGATTGGGACGGCTTCGGAGACAGACCAGACGTCCCGGACCTTGGTCGGGTCTCAGGGGGGTGGCCCAGGCTGGCACGAATACGGTAGCGTCTACCTCCTCAACGGTACGAACACTACCTGGCGCGAATCGAGTGCTGATAGCTATTTCGACGTCACACAAACGGAGAACGGAACAGTGTTAGCCGGGTTCATGGACAGCGGGTACGCTTCGTGCGGACCGTACGAGTCTCCCTGTACCCGAACGGGATTCCGAGTCATTGACCCCGGACAAGACACTCGGGTGCTTTCGGAGTACAGCTTCCCGGTGCGAACGAACAAGAACAGCGAAGTCCACGATGTCGAACGACTCGAATCGGGAGAATACTTGGTCACCGATATGGAGTACGAGCGTATCTTTACTGTCAAGAACGGCGAAGTCACGTGGCAGTGGAATGCGAGTTCGTTCTACGACGCTCCACAAGATCCGACGACGACCGACTGGCTGCACATCAACGACGTGGACGTCATCAGCACCGGGCGCTATCTCGTCTCAGTACGCAATGCCAACCAGCTTCTCGTCATCGAGCGCGGAGAAGGCGTCGTCGACGTCATCAACGAGGACACGAACGATTCGAACGATGCCAACTGTCGTAAATCAGGCCAGTTAGCCGACTATGATGGTGATGGCGATATTCGATGTGGTGACCCCGACGTGCTCAACCACCAGCACAACCCACAGTGGCTCGGAGATGATGCCGTCCTCGTCGCTGACAGCGAGAACGACCGGGTTGTCGAGCTCCATCGAACGGAGGCCGGTGAGTGGGAGCCAGCGTGGGCCTTAGATCAGGTTGAGGGGGTCGCATTCGATTGGCCTCGGGATGCAGATCGGCTCCCGAACGGAAACACGCTCATCACCGACACGCTCAACCGGCGACTCGTCGAGGTCGACGAATCCGGAACTGTCGTCTGGAGCGTTCGAACAGAGCGTATCCCATACGAAGCCGACCGACTTCCCTACGGTGAGCCTGTTGGAGCCCCGAAGTATACGACTAACGGAAGCGGCGTCGACAGCACTGACGCCGGCGTGCCGGGCCTCTCACTACTCCTGGTCGGGCTTCGGGCCGTTGTTCCCTCGACGCCGTTCTGGTTCGGGGAACCACAACTCGGCCTGACGCTTGTCTCTGCGCTCCTCATTGTCGGCGGCGGAGTTGACCGAATTCGTAACTAAATTTCCTCTCGAAGCCAGCCGAGAGCTTGCTCGCGTTTCTTGCCGTCAAAATATCGCATTTCGTTGGGAGCGACTGGCCAGATCGTCCGGATTGCATACCACCAGTCAAACAAGAGTTTCGCCCATCGTGTATCGCCGACTGCGGCGTACCGGTCGATATCGAAGTCGGGGCCGTACCGGAGATCGGGAACCACCCCGTGGAGGTGTGTGAGAAACGTCCCGAACGTCCAGTTCGGAACTTCCTCGTACACGTGGATATGCCCGTACTGGTCGCTCTTTTCGACGAGGAGCGAGTACAGCTCTTGATAGCCTGTTCGCGTGCCCTTCCCGACGCGAATCGCAATGAGGTTCTCGTTCGTCTCGTCCAACACTTCGAACATTCGATTGGGTGCTGTGTGGGACATCGCTAGTGGGAGTGATTCGTCGTACCGACAGGGTCAGTATCGGGGTCGGTATGCCCGACGAGCTCGACGGTTGCGTGGTCGATTCCTCGACCCGTGAGATGATCGTGAACCCGTGACTGGATTGTCCGTTGCTCCTCGAGTGTGGTCGCCGTATCGGTGAGCCGGACGGTTGCGACGGTGAGTTGACTACAGACTTGCCAGACGTGGAGATCCTCGATTTGGTCGACGCCATCGAGTGTCGTCAATTCATCCCGGAGTTCTTCGGACGACACCGGGCTCCGTTCCAACAGGATCGAGGTGCTTTCTCGGAGGACGTTCCCAGCCGACGCGAGCACCAGCAGCCCGATGAGCACGGCCGCCACGGGGTCTGCGATAGGGAGGTCAAACACTGCGACGGCGGCAGTCGAGACGATTACCGCAACAGATCCCCCGGCGTCACCGAGCAGGTGGTAGAACGCCCCGCGCTCGTTGAGACTCATCTCACCACCCTGCAACACGTACACGGAGCCGATGTTCACCAGCAGGCCACCCGTCGCGATGATCAGCGTCAACTCTGGATTGATCGCCACCGGCTCGAGGAACCGCTGGTAGGACTCCCAGACGATGTATCCGACCATCGGGAGGAGCAAGACGCCGTTCAGGAAGGCCGCAACCGGCTCCAGTCGGTGGAGACCGTACGACCACGCCTCGCCACCCTCGAACCGTTCGGCGGTGTAGCTCGCGCCGAACGCCATCGCGTACGCCAGCATATCGAACAGCATGTGGAGTGCGTCGCTGATAAGCGCGACCGACCCGAACAGGAGTCCACCAGCCAGTTCGATGACGAATCCAAGGAAATTGACGACCGCGACGAGCGCAAGCCGACGCGTACTACCACTTGTTTCAGACGGGTGTTCGTGTTCTGCCGTATCCTCTTGTGTGTGTTCATGGAGCGTCATACATTCACTTTGGAGGGAGAGCTACTTCGAATCCGAGGACTCTGGGGATTCCTGAGTAGACTCCTCCGACCTATCTTCGGTCACCAACGTCGAATCCTCCGCCGAGGATTCAGTACGATCCGAGGAGTCAGACTCGCTATCGCGTTCCTCAGCTGCTGTGTCGGACTCTTCCGATTCCTCGGTGAGCGATATATCCTGGGCAGAGGAGCCACTGAAATCGAGCGGACGAAGCCAGATGAACCAAACGACGAATATGGTTGTACCATAGCCGACGATCCACACGAGATCAGCAACGCCAGAGAGATTCGCCTGTTCGAGGGTGTATACCAGTAAACCGGGACCGATGAGCCCAACGAGCACAACGAGGACGGCAAACTGCGGAGACGAGAGTCCGAACGGGTATTGCTGCTGGTCTGCCTCCGTATGGGACGTTGTATTTCCCTCGTTCTCAGCACCCATCTTACCCCTCCGAAGCGTTGGTTTCGGTGTCTGTGTCTGGCGTGATTCGAGAGAGTCGCATCGCGTTCCCGGTAACGGCCGTCGTCATCCCGGCATCCCCAGCGAGGACAGCGAGCCAAATCGGGACGTATCCGAACGGGACTGCGACCGCCAGCCCGGCTTTGACAGCGAGACTCGACCAGATGTTCTGCCGGATGACACCGTTCGCATCGTTTGCGAGTTCGTAGAGGTACGGAAGCTTCGCGAGGTCATCACCCATCAGGGCGATGTCCGCGGTCTCCAATGCGGTATCAGTCCCGGCAGCCCCCATCGCCACGCCGACCGTGGCAGTGGCGAGCGCCGGTGCGTCATTGATGCCGTCTCCGACCATCGCAACGCCGTCGTACTCCTCGACGAGCTCCTCGATCGCCGTCACCTTGTCCTCGGGGAGTAGTTCGGCCTGGTACTCGTCGACACCGACCTGGTCGGCGATCGCGCGGGCAGTCCGTTCGTTGTCCCCCGTCAGCATCACGGTTCGGGAGACACCGAGTTGCTTCAGTCGCGTCACCGTTCGCTTCGCTTCCGGCCGAATCTCGTCGGCGACCGCGATGACGCCCTCGAGTTCGTCTTCGGTCCCAACGAGGACGACGGTCTTGCCTTCAGCCTGGAGTTCGGGAACGGTCTCCTCGAGGAGATCGAGACAGTTGTTCCGGTCACACATCTGCCGGGCTGTCTGTGTCACGACGCCACCGTCGGTCGTCGCGTGTACGTGCGAAAGATCGAAATCTAACTCCTCAAACAGACCCGGTTTGCCTGCGAAGTGCGGAGTACCGTCGATATCGGCACGAACACCCTTTCCGGTGATGCTCTCGAAGTCATCGACCTCGCGCTCGGTGACCCCTGCGCTGCCGGCTTCGGCGACGATTGCCTCGCCGATGGGGTGTTCACTCCGTTGTTCGAGTCCCCGTGCACACCGGAGCACGTCCTCCTCCGAGTTCCCGTTTAGGGGAACGACGTCGGTGACGGTGAGCTCACCCTTCGTCAGTGTTCCCGTCTTGTCGAACGCGACGACATCGACCGCACCCATCGCTTCGAGGTGATTCCCGCCCTTGATCAGGACGCCGTTCTTCGCGGCGCTCGTAATTCCCGACACCACCGAGACAGGCGTCGAGATGACAAACGCACATGGACAGGCCAACACCAACAGCGTCAGTCCGTAGACGACGGCCGTGGACCAGGTCGTGCCGAAGATGTACGGGCTTGCTACCGTCGTCAGGATGGCGAAGCCGACGACGACTGGCGTGTAGTACGTCGAGAAGCGCTCAACGAACTGTTCGCGTTCGGTCTTGTTCGACTGGGCGTCCTCAACCATCTCCACGATGCGGGAGAGCGTGTTGTCGCCGGCCTCGGAGGTGACCTCGACCTCGAGATACCCCTCCTCGTTGATAGTGCCGGCGTACACCTCGTCGCCCGTCGTCTTGTCGACAGGGACGCTTTCACCCGTGATCGGTGCCTGGTTGACGGCGCTCTCACCGTCGATGACGCTTCCGTCCATCGGGATTTTCTCCCCTGGCTTGACGACGACGATGTCTCCCACGGCGACCTCGTCGACGGGAATCGTCTCCGTGCTCCCGTTCCGCTTGACGGTTGCTTCATCCGGTGAGAGATCCATTAGTTCGCGGAGGGAGTTTCGGGCACGGTCCATCGAGTAGCGCTCCAGCAGTTCCGCGATGCTGAACAGGAACGCGAGGGTGGCGGCCTCGAAGTAGAGTGCCTCACCGAAGACAAGACTCGCAACGAGTGCGCCGAGGATAGCCACCGACATCAGGAAGTCGATATCGAGGTTCAGATTCCGCGCCGAGTAGTAGCCGTTGCGAAGGATCTCCTGGCCGCCGGTGGCCACTGCAATCAGAAACAGGACGTCAGCGACCAGTAGATCCGTCCCGAGAAGACCTGCGATCTGTATATTCTGGCCGGTCAGGAAGAACTCGAAGAGTAAGCCGAAGGCGACGAATCCACCGCTCACCCACGTCTTGAGTGCGCGCGAACTTGTCCAGATGCTCTCGCGCTCTCCGCTCGCTTCCTGACGCCCCGATTCGTCGCCTGTCGTATCCGTGACCTCGTACCCAGCGCTTTCGATCGCGTCGATGACGTCAGCTTCCCCAGCCCGCGACGAATCGTACGTGACGACGACGGTTCCGGTCGTCGGCTGCGTCTCGTATGTTGTCACTCCACCAACCCGGTCAAGGGCGTTTTCGATTTTGCCCGCACACGACGGACAATCCATCTCCGGAACCGTGAATTTCGAGGTGACCTCGCCAGTGTCCTCCACCGTGTACCCGGCCTTTTCAACCCGATTAGCAATCGCGGTGGCACTCGTTTGCTCGCCGTCGTACGAGACGGTCAACGTCCCTGTCGTCACTTGCGGGTCGACGCTCCGGATTCCGTTTAGCTTTCCGACGCTGTTTTCGACCTTTCCTGCACAGGATGGGCAGTCCATCTCCGGGACGGAGAACTGTGCAACGTCTCCCTGGTCTATCGATGGGGCAACGTCATCACCATCTTGTCCAGTGTGATTGTCGTGCTCGTGATCCTTGTGATCGTGGTCATGTGTATGACCCTGCTCGTGAGAATCCGCTCCGTGGTCGTGGGTGTGATCCGGTGGTTCACCACTCCCGTCGTGGGATTCCTCGTCAGGTGAGGTCATTACGTCCTGCTAGCTACTACAGACTTATTAAATCGGCTGCTACTAAAACCCCTTATTATGGTAGTATCTAATAAAGTATTCGGGACGAGTTATTAAATCGGCCGATAATCCGTCCCATTCCCCGGACCTAAGTCCGGATTGGTCGATACTCGCCGTGTTTGATCTCGAGGAGAAGCGTACGGACTCCACACACGATGAGACCGGCGCTGACCACATCACCATTGGTACTCATCGGACTCATTATCGCCCCCTACCGATTCTGATGGCAAGTAGAACCACGAACGTGATCTCTCTCTTGTTGTAGCGAATTCTACTGTAGTACGGTCCCTCAATCAGATGTTGTTTCCGATGTCTCCGCTGTCGCTACCGTGGCGCGGGTTTCCCTCCGAACGAAGCCTACCCAGACAAGTGCACCAACGAGACACAGGATTCCAGCGATCGCAATCGATTGACCGCGGATTGTCGTCCCGGTCTGGTTCTGTGTGATCAACAAGACACCGAGACCGACAAGGATGAGTCCTTGAACACCTGCTGCTTTCGCTGGCTCAGCGATATACTCCGCCTCTGTGAGAATGCCAGCGACAGATCCGACGAACAACAACAGTCCCGCAACAGAGACAGGCCGAAGCCCGAGGACGACACCGACCTCCGAGAGAGCAAATCCAATCGCGACGAAGAGTGGCCATGGACTCGATCCGGTGAAGGTTGCGTCCGAGTCAGATGGATCGCTCATTATCTCGAATTGAGCTTCACGATATAATAAATCGTCTGTTATTGATCCCCTCATCGTTAATAGAATATGGCAGTGATTCAGCCGTTAGTTAATATTCGTGCAGTATAACGTCTCACTCTTAACCAGGTAGTGCTCCATAGTCCCGATTCTCCGCGATAGCCCATCTTCGGTCAAATGGTTTTATAGAGGCGCTCTGACTACTCTTTTCTATGTGCATCTACTGCGACGCCTACGAAGAAGAGCGAGAAGCGGAGAGTCAGTCCCCGGTCGAGGACAACCACTCTGAACAAAAAGCTACTTCCACGCCGTCAAAGGAAATGTTTGTACAACTTCGTTCTTCGTTAGCCGATCTGTTGTAACCGACCATACGCCCTTGATGTCGCCACGTAAGTCGATATACGAGCGGAGAAGTTCGAACGTCGAACCAGAACGGTTTCAACGCTGACTGGCCTACGGCCGATTAACAGCTTTCGAGAGTATGTCATACGAAGGCACTACGGTTCCACGGCGTGACTCACCTGCAGGGGAGTGTGATTACTGTGGGCATCCGTTCCCAACGACCGACCGCCTCGTCCTCCACAAAGGCTTAGAACATCCCCAAGAGTTGGATGCCGACGAGGAAGACGCATTCATCTCTGCCAGAGCGGACGAAGAAGACGAGTTACGCACGCTGCGTCTGAAAGCACTTGGAGCCCTTGTGCTCCTGTACTTCGGTTTCTTAATGCTATATGCCATCGTCGCCTGACTCAGACACGAACTCTGGAGCACGCAGAGAGGGGCACACAGAGTCAGGGCCAGAGTCGAGGCTCCATAATTGGGTCGTATCGAACACAAAGCTCAGACTCCTGGTTCAGTTTGTAACCTGGGTCTCGGTATTGACGCTGTTTACCGAAACAGTCGCTGCCGGGAACGGAATGACGCTCTCGAAGCAGCCACGGGATACACTTGCCATTCCCCGATGGCTGTATCTCGCCACTGGCGGCGCTACGATTGGCGCCTCTGCCCTGCTTGCAAGTTTCGTCACTGATCGGGCGTTTATCCGTTATCTCCACAGCTGGTCGTTTCCTGGTCCAACAATTGATGACTGGCGAACACCTATTGTGTGGATCGGACGTGGACTCGGGATCGTCGTCCTCGGACTGGCAGTCTACCTCGGAGTGACGGGCCCACAACTCCCGACAGCGAGCTTCACCATCCTCGTCACGTTCGTCGTCGTTCGTGCAGGCTTGCCGATGCTCACGTATCTCGGAGGCAATCTCTGGCCAGTGCTGAACCCCTGGCGAGGAATCGTCTCGCTACTCCCAACTGGATACCGGACGTATCCAGAAGAATTAGCCCGATGGCCAGCTGTTGGTGGCCTATTACTTCTCGTGTGGATTGAGGTGGTTTTCCCTGTCAGCACGATCCCGTCAACTCTTTCGATTGTGATCCTCGGCTACAGTGTCGTCACAATTGCAGGCGCTGTACTCGTCGGTCCCAACGCATGGTTCGGGAACGCAGATCCGTTATCCGTCCTGTTCCGATTCTTCGGGGCTGTCGCTCCTGTAAAACGGCGGGATGGGAAGCTCACCGTAAAACTGCCCGGTAGCGACCTGACTGATTCAGACTTAATCACGGACACCTCCGATGTCGCGTTCGTCATTGCGCTAATCTGGGAGCTCACGTACAGCGGCTTCATCACGACGCAGACGGGCGCAGCAACTATCGAGGCACTCGCCAGCCTCTCTAATATTGGAGTGGGAGCCGTACAGATTCGTGCGATTCTCATCTACACACTCCTTTTCGTCAGTGGCTACGTCGTTTTCTTCGCCGCGTATTGGTATGCTGGTGTACTCTCTCGGCGACGGACTGGGACATACATTACAGCAAAACGCATCGCCTTTCGGTTTGCACCCTCGCTATTGGCCATCGCAGCGGGATATCACCTCGCTCACTACACCGGACTGGCCGTATCCCTCAGTCCAGCCCTAGGGATGGCGATTGTCTCCCCACTGTCGCCCCCAGCGAATCCCCTGACATTATCTCCACCTGGATGGTTCGAGGGCTTGAGTATCGCCTACGTGCTCGTCGGGCATCTCCTCGCTATCTGGGCAGCGCACGCGACCGCCTACGAACTCTTCTCGAGTCGTCTCGTCGCGATCCGGAGCCAGTACCCGTTCATTATTGTGATGATCGGTTACACCGTCATTAGCCTCTGGATTCTCTCACTTCCCGGAGCGACGCCCCCTTATCTACCCTGATTCTGGTGGTTTCGAGGGGACCACTGGTCGCACACTATGGTCAGAGCTTGACCAGAAAGGGATCACTCGACAGTGAACTCAATCGGCTCCATATCGAGGAACGCGGTTTCGTAGCCATCGTGCCGCGCCAGTTGAGGTGGTGTCTCTACGGTGATTCTGACCGTATCGCCCGTCTTGAGTTCATCAAGACCCATCCCATAGAAACTCCCGAGGTCGGGATCGAGAGACGCTTGGAGTGTCCCTTGTGTGATTGTGTCTCCTCCTCGGTTGAGTGTTGCTGAAAGAGCCATCCTCGGGAGCATCACGCGATTGTAAGGTGTTCGAGGAGAGACGATCAGGAAGGGACCGTCACTATCGCTAAACCGATGGTCACCGTCAACGAGAGCAACGACTATCGTCGCATCACCGGATTGCCCTTCATGGAGAAGTCGACCAGGAAGGTCGGATTTTGTCGGTACGACCGGTTCAGGGACCATTTCCATGTCCATTAGATCGACTGTCCCACGGGTGCCTGCTTTGTCGCCTAACCGGCGAATCTCCAAATTGTACGTCTCATCCGTATCGAACGTGAACTGCATCGTGGCAGACTGTCCCTCTGTAAATCGCCCGTGGAATGGATTCGTACGAGCTGTCTGCAAGGGGCCGACCTGGAGCGTCACATCGTACTGTCCTTCCCCCGGGAGAGCGATATTGTCGCCGTAGTGGAACCCCATATTCGGCGAGATCATCGGCCAGAGGTTGGTTGAGGACACTCGACCGTCGCTGTTACTGATTTCGACAGAGACGTCGACCGGGAGGATCGTCTCCGTCTCGGTGTCCCAGACACTCGCCATCAGATGCACCGAATCATCCGACTGAACGACGACTTTCGTCTTTCGTGAGCCAGTGAGGTTCCAGAAACGGTGCGGGAAGGAATGCATCAGCGCAAATCCGAGATCGCCGGCCGTCGTCGTTCCGTACATTCCCATTCCTTCGATGATGGCAGGATAGTAGACGGCGTCAGGTCGATCCTCCACGAGCGGAGGATCACGCCATGCAGACTGCGTCTCGAATCCGAGCCGCCCCAGGCAACCAGACAGCACTAGGCCACCCGAGAGAGCAGTCCCCTGTTTGAGAAACGTTCTCCGATTCATATTCTCCTCTGAGATGGTATGTTTGGTAGATTCATTGAGTCGACCTCGCTGTCGTCAACCGGGGGTTTCTGTAACTGTCAGCCTCGGCCATTCTGTGACTGTCTACGCCAAGCGAACGACGAATCCAGTGAGTACCAGGAGTGAGACAACGCCAAGTAACGCCCCCAGTAGAAGGTGCTTCTCTTCCATAGGTTTGGCTTCGGTTGGAATTCTAAAGACACCTTTGGAACTACAACGTCACCTGCACATCTGGCATATCAACGAAGGCTGTCTCGTATCCTTCATGGCGAGCCGTTTGTGGGGGCGAATCGACTGTAATCGTCAGCTCATCTCCCGTCCGTACATCCGCGACCGTCGCTCCGTAGTGATAGCGGAGCTCTGGATCGATAGTCGCCTGTAGAATTCCGTCGAACACTGACGTACCGTCACGGTGCAGTGTCCCCGATAGCGACATCATCGGCAGCATCGTTCGATTGTAGGGTGTGCGCGGGGAAACAGCGAGATACCTCTGATTCTCGTCCCCACCGAAACGCGACGCGTCTTCGAGGATCGTAACCACGAACTTCGCGTCCCCACTCGTCCCCGAGCCACGAACGTCCCCAGGGAGCGCGTCCGGTGTCGGCACTTGCGAACTCGGTAACATCTCCATGTCCATCAGGTCGACAGCACCCTTCGTGCCTTCTCTGTCGTCGGGGATGTCCGTATACGAGATTTCGTTGAGCGTCGATTCGCTGAATTCGAACTCGAACGTGAACGAGGCGTTCCCCTGATTCTCGGCCAGCGACCCCGTCCGTCGCGTCGACGGCCCGCCGATACTCACCTCGACAGTGTACGTACCGTCGCCCTTGAGCTGTGCGTTATCGCCGAAGTGAAACCCCATCGGCTGGGAGAGCATCGGCCACGGTGCGAACTGATCAATCGAATCCCCGCTCTGTGTAATCGTGAGCTGCGGATTGATATCGGGTGGGATGATCCCCGTATGTGTCTCCCACACGACCGGCATCAGGTGGATCGAATCCTCGGATTGAATCTCGACCTTCGTGATCCCATTCGGCTTCATCAGCCAGAACCGGTGCGCATACGAATACGTGAGCGCACACCTGTACCCGCCCTGTTCCTTCATTCCAGGCATTTTCATGCCCTCGTAGTGGGTCGGATAGTAGACTGCGTCCGGCCGGTTCTCGGGAAGCGGTGGTGCTTGTGCCGATTGCGTCTCGAACAGGCCGGCACACCCCGCGAGCCCTACGAGTGAACCGCTCCCGGCCACTCGGAGCACGTCACGACGATTCATGCGTCACCTCCTGTGCGTCCCCAGTCGGCTGGGCAGGTGGCAGCGCGCGCAACGACCGCGACGGGACGAGGAAATTACCGCGACGCTCCGTACGAATGTACTGTAGGATGCCGTTGTTATTCCGCTGACCGACGGCCGACTGCTCGGTGACGTCAGTGCCATTCATCGCTTCTCTCGTATCGACGAAATCGGTGATCCGTCGCTGGAGCGCAAGGAAGTGGAGGCTGGCGGCTCCATCGTCGGTAGAATCGAAGTCACGTCGAAGAATGAGCGGCGAGTCATCATCGTCGCGAGCGCGGGCAGATTTCTGGGAGTGACCGATGACGCCCATCTCGCGGGCCGTCTCATCCGTTGGCTGACAGTCGTCGATTTTGCTGCTGGTTCCGAGGTTGTCTCCAGTGCCCTCGACTACGTCGTTCTCGGCGTGGTACGGACAGAACATCTTCGCCTCACGCTGCCAGCGGTCGTCCTGGTTGTACCACTGGTTGAGGTTCAGTCGGAGCTTGGAGATATGCTGAGTCGTGCCACCGGCGAACGGCCCCGACTGGATCGTCACACGTTCTTCACTGGCCTGGTTCTTTTTGAAGCCGGACTTGAATCCCATAAACAGGGGTGCGTCCTCCGGGACTTTGTCGGCCGGAACACCCTCCGCATCGTCTGCATTCTCCGCCGGGAGTCCATCCCCGATAAATCCAGTTCGCCGGTCGGCGAGTGAGAAGACATCGGTCAGTGCAGCGTCGGGCTGATCGACACCGTTGAGGGTCGATTTGTTCCCTTTGAGGGCTTCTTCGGCACCGAGCACCACCTGTGCCGTGTTACTTGCGAGATGGACGACCGCATCGGGCGTATCGAACTCGGGTTCCTCGAACGGAGCAAGTGCTTCCGGATCGGGGAGGTCAACGTCGTCGGGAAGCGAGTCGTCGAATCGGTCAAAGTATGCCGGAGAATAACTCACCGTGAGCAATAACCCGTCCCCGCTTCGCTCGTAGGCGTGTTCGATACCCCGGAGAGCTGTTTCAACTTGGTCGCGGTCGTCTTCGTTCGGTTGCCCGTCTCGTCGGTAATTCAAATAGAGGAGCACACGATGGCTCGGAGCGATGACGTTCCCATGGTCGTCCCGTGGGAGGACCTCATTCCAAGCGTGTTGACGTTGTGGATACGACGAGAGATCGTCCGGGCCCGTCGGGACATCGACCTCTTCACGGCCTAGGCAGGCACTAAATGCCGCTGCTCCTCCGATAGCGATGGCCGACTTGAGGAATTCTCGACGAGGGATACCTCTCTCATCACTCATTACCCGGCAGTTAGGAAGTCAACGGAAAAGCGGTTCTGGTAGAGTTCTTGAATCTCCCCCTCAAGGCCGGTATCGGACTATCTGGTGAAGAGCTTCTTCACCAAGTTCCACCCGATAAATCGGGGGGTCCGCTTGCGGTATTCATCGTATTCCTGGCCATACTGCTCTCGCAGCCACGGTTCTTCGGCAAACGGGAACAGTGCGTACACAAGGATGGTCAAGACGCCGTGTACAGCCAGTTTCCTGGAGTTCACTGCGATGATCGCGCCGACGATGAACGTAATGAATCCCACGCTCTGTGGGTTGCGCGTGTACTGGTAGATACCGTCCGTCCGAAGCTCCCCTTCTCTTCCACTGCTTTCCATCCACCCGAGTTCGAAGAGGGCGGAAAGGGCAAATCCCATCCCGAGTGCGGCGATACCGCTACCTGCGAGTTTGCTCCAGCGTTTGGTGAAAATGAATGAATCCCGATCAAGCGCGACCAGCACGGGAAACCCAGCGAACACGACGGAGAGCGCTGACCAATTGAACCACCACCGCCAGGAGCTGTCGCCGATGGGCCACACTCGACGGTCAGGGTGAACCGCACTGATCGCATACCCGAGAATCAGCGTGACATCCGCGACGACTGTCGTCAGTAGCGCGCGATCTGAGGATGCGGACATATGCGTACGTCCTGATTGTGAAAGACAAAAAGGTGAGTCAATCGTGGTTCCTACATAGAGACTGCTGCCTCTAAAGGGGTTTAGAACCACCAACCACTCTCTACAATTCTAACATCCGGGGTGATTTGAATCGACGCTCTCAGGTAACTGCGTTTCAAATTTAACCCAGATGGCGGGATTTGTCCCACTTCATAGTGGGTTCATCGATCCGTGGTCCCTTCCGTTGCTCGCGGTGATCACCATCGCAGCTGCTGGTACAGCGGTGCTTCTGGGACTTGCGATCGGCGCGTTCGTTCAGCGCCAATCCCGTCCATATCTGTTAGTCGTCGCTGCGCTAGCTGCCCTCTTTGGACGCTCTGCAATTGCGGGGATCACCATCGTCGGCCTGTTTTCACAAGCCGAGCATCACCTTCTCGAACACGGACTTGATGTCATTCTTGTCGCGCTCGTCATTGCTGCGGTCTATCACTCTCGAACTATTTCGAACGAGACCAATTTGGATACATGACACACCAACGTGACCGGATTCACGAGTGTATTGCCACCCACCCTGGAGAACACTTCAACGCACTCACGCGGAGACTAGACCTCGCACCAGGACAGGTACAGTACCATCTCAGGGAACTCCAGAATCAAGAGAGAGTAATCGAATTACCTCTCTATGGCCGGACCCACTATTACACACCTGAATATGATGCGTGGGAGCGGGGAGCAATCGCTGTCATTCGCCGGGAAACAGCACGCGACATTTTATTCTGCGTTCTCGAACAGGGGCCATCCAGACCGGACGCTGTCACAGAGTCTCTCGGGATTGCTCGGGGGACTCTCGAGTGGCACTTGAATCATTTGACGGAGCAAAATCTCATCGAGAAACACCGAGATGCCAATAATCACGTGACGCTGGTCGCAGCCGAGCCGACTGAGACCGCTCGTCTCCTCGAAGAGATTACACCCTCGCTGCCCGATCGGATGATCGACCGGTTCACCCGCCTCGTCGATAACCTACTGGCGGAGGGCTCGTGACGAGTTTGCGGATGTGTTTCGTCGGAACGAGAACTTGATTGTTCGATTACTTTACTCGAACTGTCCCGACCATCCCAGAACTCTCGTGTGGGATACAAAAGTACCCGTACGTTCCAGGTTGATCGAACGTGTGCTCGTAGTTCTCGCCCGGAGCGATGAGTCCCTCGGTGACCCGATTCCTCGCAACACGCTCTGACTCGAAGCCACCACTTGCGAAGTACGCGGCGTCGTCTGGAATCTCGTCTTCATAGGCTGTGACCGTGTGATCGATGTCACTCTCGTTCGTCCATGTAACCGTCTCACCAGGTTCGATCGTCGCGGTCTTCGGCTCAAATTTGAGATCACCGGGCATCGTGACAGTCTGGGCCGATGATGACTGTCCACCTAGACACCCGGCGGTGCTGAGAGTCGCTAGGGTCGCGGTGCTGAGCCGCAATATCGATCGTCGGTTGTAGAACTTCGAGACCATTGTAACGGAAACGAGTGTTTTCCTATTAGAGGACAACGAAGAGATCGGTCACGTACATGACGCCGAGTCCGAGCAGGAACGCGAGCAGGTTCGTCGCGCTCGCCACGCGACCGCCGGCATCGCGAACCATTCGCGCGATCTCCCAGTCGACCTGCAGGATTGCGCCAACCCCGATCGCGAGGAAGAAGGCCCCGATCGTCGGCGAGTATGCAAGACTACCGATCCAGCCCCCGAGGATGACGGGTGCGCCGGCGATCACCCCGAGTGCGGCGAAGTGCTTGAGCGAAGGGCGTTCCCCGCGGGCGACCGGCGCGACGACAGCCGGACCTTCCGTCACGTTGTGGAGCATGAACCCGATCACGAGGAATGCGCCGAGTGACACGCGCCCGAGTGCGAACGAACTCCCGATAGCAAGTCCTTCCGCAAGGTTGTGCAGGCCGATCCCTATCGCGACCAGATAGGCGATCCAGAGACCGCTACTCGCCCGACTGTCACCAGCAGCGACACGGCCCTCACGCCACGCACTGATCGCCTGGACGAGCAGGAGTGCGCCGAAGATCCCGAAGACGACCAAGAGGTTGCCCTCGTACGCGCCCGGAACTCGTTCGGCGAGTTCGAACGCTTCGAACCCGGCGTCAAATGCCAAGAAGCCCAGTACGCCGGCCGCGAACAAGAGCACGGCGTGCAGCCACCGATCACTCATCGTCTTGATGTAGGGGAACCAGAGCATCCCTAATGCGACTGGGATGACGCCGACGAACAGTCCGATGACTGCGAGCGTCCCGAGCAGACTGAGGCTAAACCCGGGCGACTGACTCGGCGCGACGATCGTGTTGTGGAACGTCGCTCCGTCAGAGAGCACGAGCGCGACCTCGAGGTCCCACCCCGGATTCCAGTGATACGGAATCACGATCTCCGCACTTTCCATCGGGGCCAGCGTTTGGTCACCACCGGCTCCTTCGACCCGGAAATCCCAGTACGCCTCGTCGACGAGGACCTGTGATATCGTCACGGATTCGGGGCCGTTATTCGTCACGTGCAGGACGACCGTTTCGTCGCTCGGAAGCGTCGTGTGCGTGACCGTTACGTCGGGAAGTGGTTCGCCGCTCTGAACCCCGGCGAGCGGTGACGTGAACGCAAACACGCCTAAGACGAGTACGAGCAACACGATCGGGAGTAACGCACTGACCCATTTTGGAAGGCCGAGCGGTTGTGTTATCTCGTTCTCAGCTGGTACACCACCGTCCGTCGTCGTGTCTCGTGTCTTATCCGCCATGTTAGACCACCTCGAAGAAGCTCATCCAGCCGAGTTCGGCGAACTCAGACTGGTGGGCGTGGAACATGTACAGGCCCGGCTCATGATCGGAGTAGTCAATCTCGATGATGCCGCGCTGCGCCTGGCATTGCATGATCGTGTCCACGGTCTTATTCGTCGGCGTCAGCGTCGTCCCGTGGTCGTAGTAGTCGAAGAACTGCGAATGCGTGTGGAACGAGTTGATGAGGTCGAACTCCGTTGCATTGGAGAGGTACACGCGCTGGCGTTGGTTCTTGTCGATCTGGATGGGGCGTTTCGTCTCGCCCGCCGTCCAGTTGCCCTCGCCGTCGGTGTCACCGACTCCGTAGCCGAACGCTCGTGTGTTCGCCGCGTAGACCTCGTTACCGCCGTCGAAGTTGGTGTCGAACGAGTTCATCACCATCACCATCTCGTTGACGGCGTCGTTTTCAGCGTACTCGTGATTCCGGCTCTTCGCCTCTTCGACGAGCTGCTCTCGGAAGTCATCGGTAATCGGGCCCGGGTAGTTGACGTACTCGCGTGGATTCTCCCTGACGCGTTCGGGGTCCGGATCGACGATGATCGTGCCGTAGAGTCCGCGGTGGATGTGCTCTTTCAACGGGAGTGAGTGGCAGTGATAGAAGTGCGTGCCGGCGGGTTGGGCGATCCACTCGTAGGTGAATGACTCGCCCGTATCGAGGACGCCAGGCCCATTCTGGGGGATCCCGTCCATTCTCGGGTTGAGGTTCTTCAGGTGTGGATGGATCGTGTGTGCGTGTCGTCCCAGATTCGTGAACTTCACGCGAATCAGGTCGCCCTCGACGGCGCGGATCGTCGGCCCCGGTACTTGGCCGTTGTACGCCCATGCCTGGAACTCAACGCCCGGCGCGATTGCTATCGTGGTGTCGACGGCGGTGAACTCGAACTCCCGCACGGTTCGGCCATCCTCTTCGTAGACCTGTTGGGGAACGTTATCTTGCCCGCTGTCTCCGGTATTGAATGCAGTGAGGAACTCGTGGGGGTCGAAATCCAAATCCCGGTATTCGCCCACCGCACCGAAGTTACCATGTTCAGCCTCATCGTCGTGATCGGAGGCGGCACTTGCCCGAGAACTCCCGAGTCCGACGGCTGCACTCCCGGCAACACCGAGACCGCCGAGCACCGTGCGGCGGCTGACGCTCGTCTCACCGGTGAGTGATTCGACCAGCCGCTCTTCAAGTCGTTCTGTGACGTCTGCTGCGCTACTGTAATCTATCGATGGCATGATCTCCTCCGCTGGTCAAGCCTCTTGATGCCCATAGGAGTCTCTTGAGCTATCCAACGTATATATTTGACTCATCTAAACTTTGATTGAGTCTAAACTAATCGCTGGCGGACGAGGTTCCGACTCGGTTAGCTTGTATCCTCAGACAGAGATTGAGCGGATATAGAGCGGGCAACTTTCTCGGGAAGTGCAACTGGTTCGTCGCCACCGTCGAGATCGAGTGTCACCATTCCAAATGAGGTGACCTCAACGATTTCCACTTCAGTTCCCGGGTGAATCCCGTGTTCGGACAGATATCGGAGTAGATCAGCGTCTTCGTCTGGCACGCGTTCGATTCGAACGCTGTCGCCCACTTGATGATCGGCCAGTGTTTCACCGCATTTCGGTGCAGAAATATCCAGCTCCGCGGTGGGAATCGGGTCGCCATGTGGGTCAACTGCGGGATCCCCTAACTGCTCTGCTATCCGGTCGGCGAATTGATTGCTGATGTGGTGTTCGAGGCGATCTGCTTCGTCGTGCACCTCAGCCCAATCGTACTCGAGGTGATCCGTCAGATATCGTTCTAAAAGCCGGTGGTGGCGAATGATTTCGAGAGCGATAGGAATGCCGGTGTCTGTGAGTTCAACCCCCTTGTAGGGCTCATGATGTACCAAATCACGCTCGGCCAATTTTTTCATCATACTGGTGACGGACGGCTGTTCTACACCCATATGCTCAGCGAGCGTCGAGGTCCGCACCCGTTCATCCGTTTCGTCCTGGAGGTAATAGATCGCTTTGAGATAGTCCTCCATGATGGCGCTCAGCATTAGAACGAAATTAGACGAGACTAAGTTTATAGTTTTCTGCGTGTCGGCTTGTAGAGTCACCAGCTGTGGGTGCAATTCTGATGTCCGTGAGTCCGGTTATCGCCACGGTCAACACTGGCATCGATTTTTCGGAGCTTCTTGGTGTGTTTCCAACTGACACCCAGAATGGCAAAACCGAGAGTTCGAACCTTTATAATATAGACAATAGAAGTCCGCGTTGGAATGTCTGACCTAATCGTCAAAGCAGCCGTGAAGGATGCACTCTCGGACCACAACGTCTCGGCAGATTTCTACGACGCCCTCAACGAAGAGGTCGCCGAACTACTCGAGGACGCCGCAGAGCGTGCCGAGGCCAACGACCGGAAGACGGTCCAGCCCCGCGATCTGTAGGCCTGCGTAACGCAGCCAACCCCGTCACTCGAACGTAGCTTTTTGATGTTCCTGTTCAGCATAATTCGAGGTGGAGCCTCCGATCTCAAGGAGCGAGTGTAGCGAACGCGTAGGGCGGAGAGGAAACCGACAAAGGACGACGCAACCGCACGACGGTAGCTACCCGACTCCCAATATTATAAGAACCGCCGAGTGGTAATCTGAAATATGGAGGTGCGTCGAACTGCGCCGGTCAAACTCGTTGTTCCCGATGAGCGGCGCGACGACCTCCACGAATCTGCGCGACAGTTCCTCTACTGTGCGAATCGTGCTGCCGAGTTCTGTTGGGACGACGACTCCTACATGAGCTGCATCACTGCGAACTCAACTGCGCGAGACGCACTCTACCCGGAGCTGCGGGAAGAAACTGATCTCACTGCCAACCTCGTTCAAGAGGCCATCCGACGCGCCGTCCAAGCGACGAAAGGGTGCGTCGAACGATGGAAACAGGGCAAGCGTGTGAGCCAACCGGAGTTCACTTCGTGGAGCATAGTCTACGATAAGCGAAGCGCCACATTCTACCGGAACAAAGTCTCGCTCTCCACCGTCAACGGACGTGTTGAGTGCGACTTTGAACTCCCGGCGGACAGCCCAACGCCCTACGAACAGTACGTTCTCTCAGAAGAGTACGAGTTCCGGGCGAGCACACTGCAATACGACAAGACGACTGACGAGTTCTATTTCCACATCACGACGCGAAAGTACGATGACGACGAGTCCGAGGTTTCGGCAGATACCGGGCACCAAACAGTCCTCGGTATCGACCTCGGCGTCAACAGCCTCGCAGTAGCTTCGACCGGCACGTTCTGGCAGGGCGACGACTACGACCATTGGTGCCGCGAGTTCGAGAAGCGACGTGGCGAGATGCAACGGCGCAGCACGCAGGCCGCACACAACGCCCTGCTTCGCCTTGGAAAGCGAGAAGAAGCCTGGCGGAAGCAGTACATTCACACGGTTGCCAATGAGATCGTTTCGGAAGCCGTCGAACACGACTGCGACGTGATCGTGTTCGAGGATTTAACCGACATCCGTGAGCGTCTCCCGCAGGCTAAATGGCACCATGTTTGGGCGTTCCGACGCCTGTACGAGTACGTCTCCTACAAGGCACCAGAACAAGTCGTCTCCGTGGAACAAGTCAAACCGAACCACACGTCCCAACGCTGTTCTCGGACGGATTGTGGGTTCACGAACGAAGCGAATCGCCACGGAGAACACTTCGAGTGCCAGAAATGCGGTTACGAGGTGAACGCGGACTACAATGCAGCGAAGAATATCGGGCTACGCTATGCCCGAAAGCGGAAACACAGACTCCGTTCCTCGCCCACGTCGGGGGGCGGAGACGCACCAGTAGACGTGCGTATAAATGGTGGGACGTTGAACGGCGGGAGTCACCAGCCTGTTGCTGGGGACTGATTGCCGGGAGTCCACATCAAAGCCCTACCCTCAAGGACCGAGGCGCAGAGCGCCGAGGGAGTAGGGTAGGGCAGTTTACAAGTTAGGAAACGGAGATGGCGGACGCACCGGATACCGAACGGCAGGCGGTCGAACCCGATGCGAGAGAGGTCCTTAGCGTGTCCCAGCTGAAAGACCGGATCGCGTCGGTCGTCCAGGACACGCCTGCCCTCAACGGCGTCCGCTGTATCGGGGAGGTCACTGACCTCCACAAGAACAGTACGGCGCTCTACTTCACGCTCACCGACGGCGAGGCCGAGCTCCCCTGTATGATCTGGGCGAACCGTTACCGGGAGATGGACGCCGACCTCGAGGACGGGACCGAAGTCATCCTCGAGGGCGATATCGACTACTGGGTCGAAGGTGGGAAAATCGACCTCAAACCGTGGGGGGTGATCGTCGTCGGCGACGGCGACCAGGCGGCTGCCGTCGAGCGGCTGCGAAGCGAACTCGAAGAGCGGGGCTGGTTCGACGATGAGCAGAAACAGCAACCGCCGGCGTTCCCGGAGCGGGTCGGCGTCGTCACGTCCCTCCGAGGAGACGCACGATACGACATCCAAAACGCGATCCACGGACAGGACCCCACCGTCGACATCCTGGTTAAGGACGCAACCGTCCAGGGGTCGAACGCGCCGACGTCCATCGCGAACGGCGTCCACCATCTCGACCGCTCGGAGGACGTCGACGCCATCATCGTCAGTCGGGGCGGTGGGAGCGATTCGAACCTCCAAGCCTTCAACACCGAGCGGGTTGCGGAGGCGATTTTCACCGCGAATACCCCGGTGGTCACCGCGATCGGACACACTGATGACCGACTCATCGCGGATCAGGTGGCGGACGTCGCGGCGATCACGCCGACCGCCGCCGGCGAGTATATCGTGAACGTGTATCTCCCGAGATGCCCCAATTCTGCACTCAACGCACTCAGATATTCTGAATCCGAATCTACACAGTCCACTATTAAGCCGAAGTGGAATCCAATACCGCCACGCCGTCGGGTGAGGAACACAGATACCGGAGCCAAATCGAGGGTTCATGGGCCGCGTTCGCCCCCTCCACCTCACTTACCGGCGCTTTGGAGACGTTCGTCACGAACGTGAGCAAGGGATTTTCCGGACGACACCGGAGGGAGATCGAGCGCGTCGTCAATTCATTCGTCGAATGGGTCAAACAGCGCGGCGCTGAGGATGTCGACGATCTAGACGTCCACCACCTCCAACAGTTCGCTGATCACCTCTCACGGTTGGCCGAAAGGTAGTCGCGAGTGAGGGGGCTCTCAACCGGTTAAGTGAGTCCTCGAAAAGAGGTGAGCCGTCTCTTCTGCTCCGTGAGATACACTTACAGTGGTAGAATGAGTATCATTGTCACACGCCGATAGACGTATGACTGTCACAGAGCCGAGACAGAGGACGCCAGACGACCTATCTACTACTCTGGAAGAGACATTCGAGAGCGACGCGACACATGTCGACATGGTACACCGCGGTGAAGAACCACATTGATGAGAACCGGGAGGACGCAAGCCTAATGCGGTTAGATATCGAGACGCGTCTCAGAACCAGCAACGCCCTGCCGGACGAGTTTGAGTCGGTGTGGTGACCTGCTGACGGGAGTACGTACACTGTGGAGGAGTCCACGGTGCGTTGCCGATCCGATGAAATCGGATTCCCATCCGATCGGAACACAGCATGCCGGTTGGGAGGTAGTAGTTGACACGAATGCGTCGACGTCAGGTCGCCTCTGTCGCCGCAAGACGGTTGCGTCCGTCCAGTTAGCTTGATTCCTGAGCCAGTTGATCGACGCCAGGTCCCTTTTAGACTCACTCGTCGCTGCAATTCACTACCGCTCTACGAGGGGATTCATCGACGAGGCCAACGACCGCCACGACACACATGTCTTCGAAGTCACCGAGGCCAGCAGAGATGAGTTCCGGTCAGTGATCACGAAGCGACTCCTCTAGAGTCCGTAGATTGGCAGAGAGACCACTCTTGACGGAGTCCCTGAAATCCTAGGCTGACGGCACTATCTAGCCAAAGAGCGAACAGTTCTTACAGGCGGATGCTATGGTCGCCCAAGATATGTGATGAGATCGATCAAAGAATCGGGGATGGGTACGAGTATGCCTACTGGCAGTGGCGCTCCGAGCCCGACGTCGACGCACCTGATATGAACAAGGCAATCGGCGCACTCGACGAGTCGTAAGAGCTGCTGCACGCGCCGTCTCAGGTCAACGTCACTCCGCCTCGAGGACAGTCTCCAGTTCGTCGCGACGTGTGTACGTCGTCATGAGCGTCGTGCCTGCCATCGCGGCGATCTCCTCGTGCGTTGGTGATGGCGCGAGTTCGACCAAGACGTACGCGTAGATGAGACACGCGGCGGCGATTCCTGCTCGCGAGCGATAGATCGTCTTGCCCGAATTGTCGAGTGCTTCAAGACAGGCGAACGCCTCCGTCGCCACAGCGTCGGGTGGATCTGCTTCGAAGCAAAGCTGAATGAGTACGGTTTCGACATCTGTGAGCACGAGCGGCACCTCACCCGTGCCCTGCAGTTGCTTGACCGCTTCTCGAGCAGCGAATTCGTCGACATCAAGAGCAGCGGCGATCCGACACACCGGCCGCGGAACCCCGGCCGCAAGACTCTCGATACGGAGCGCGGCGGCAGCGAAGGGTCGAACGCCACGGTCACGGAGTAGATCATGCTCGTGGGCGACGACGAGCTGGTCACTCGCCGTATCGCCGACTCGGTCGGAGAGTCCGAGCTCACGAACAGCCGTCGCGATCGCGACGGTGTGTTGCCGCGATTCCATGCCGCTTTCGTGTCTGCAGCGTCGTACATTCGATAGTTAGATTCAGTTCAATACTACGCTAATATTACGGTTGCGGATTCGCCTTGTCCCAGACTCTACAACGATCCAACCCGATCTATTCTGATTATTAATTGATATTTCCGTCCTCTTTCGCCACCTCGCTATCGAAGACGATGCCAACACATTACGACAGCTCAATTTCTGAGGGAACTCGGTGACAGATGTCAAGAGGCGAAGACAGACATGTATCACGCCCACAGCGTGGACAATCAGAGTTTGTAAAAGAACAGTCAGTCGACGTACTCGACGACATCTGCGAATCCGACATTCTGCCGTACCGTATCCAACTCGATGCGGACTCTGTCGCCTTCTGCAGCCTCCGGGACAATCACAACGTAGCCGCGATCCACCTTCGCAACACCATCGCCTTCCTCTCCCGTTGACTCTATCTCGACAACACGTTCATCTCCTGGCTCAACTGGTGGTTCATCGTACTCTTGGTGCTGAGGCTGCCGGTGCGGATTCTGGTTTTGGACTGTATTACTAGGTTCAATGCCAGCAGTTGAATCGGATTCGAGCAGGACAGCAATACGGTATACTTCACCGCTCTCGAGACTACCGAGATCGAGTTCGTGTTCAGGTACTTCCAACACGTACCGCTCTGATGTTTCTTCTATTTTTCCAGTGTACAGTGAAAGAAGTTGGTCAGATATCTCCATAACGAGTGTATGTAGATGACTGGTGTCCCGCCTTTATTCTATCGGGATTTATGGAACCGAACTATCGAGTCGAAAATTGATCAATGGAAACCGAAACTGGAATGAATCTTCCGAAGCCTTCAGGATTGGCCCCGTAGCGGTTTATTAGCGGTTATCTGGATTGTCCGACCCAAGTCGATTCGAGAGTTGGTCGAATCGGTCCTGTGCTCCTTCCACCCGAGATTCCGTATCCCGCTCGTTGTACATGGCCTCCACCAACTCTTGCGACTCAACGGTCACCTCGAGGACGGCATCCTGGTGGCGGCCATCTTCGGGTAGCTCAGCCTCGTCGACGACGAGTTGACGGAGTCCATCTGGTGTCGTCACCTCCAGGACGGCGAGGTCGTCCTCGAAGCGATCAACCACTGCTGTGTGCTTCCCGTCGGGTACGTCGGCGCTATCATCAGTCATCAGTTGTACTCCTCCTGCAGCACGATCGTCTCATCCTCCGCTCGGACAGTTACTGTATCCCCACCATTGTTCCAGACTGGTGCAGATGCGCCCCAGTACAGGTCAGTTGCTGTATCCGAGCCACTCCCCGTGTGCACGGTGATCTGCGCACCGGGCTCGAGCGTCGTTCCCTCAGGAACGGTGTAGATGTGGTCAGCGGCGTCCTCAACTGTCCACCCCGAGAGATCGAGCTCGGTGTCACCGGTGTTCTCGAAGACGAGGTACTCGTCGTTCAGGTTCTCGCGATCGTTTCCTTCGGCGTCCGCGTGCACCTCGACGAGCTCGAGCGCGCCGGGATCGGATCCGCCGTCGGTTATAGCCGGTGTCGACGTTGCGGTCGGCGTCACTGTCTGGACGCTGCCGCCCACAGCTGTGATCACAGCGTGCTGCTCGAGGGGTGTGGTCGTGCCCGGTTCGACCGGGTCACTATCACGAATCGCGAGCGGATCCGTCGGTGCTTGGGCTTGCGTTTTGACCGTGACCGCTGAGCCGTTAGTCTCCATGACAACCGTGCCGTGGGTCGCCGTCCAGTAGGCCGGGATCGACCGTTCGGCTAACCGCTCCAAGACGACCTCGTGGGGGTGACCGTACTGGGAATCGTAGGCGCTGGAGATCACCGCTACTTCTGGCGAGACGAGATCGAGAAGCTCGGAGCTGGAGCTACTGTCGCTGCCGTGGTGGCCAGCCTTGAAGATGGTCGCGTTGAGTGACTCGCCGTACTCCTCAACGAGGTACTCCTCTTGGCGCTCCTCGGCGTCCCCGGTGTGGAGGAAGCTTGTCTGGCGGAACGTCAGGTGGAGCACGATCCCGTTCTCGTTGCGCCCGTCGACATCCAGATAGGGATCGGGAGGCCCGAGCACGCGAGTGTCGACGCCCTCGAACGGAAGATCGTCACCCTCCCGGACCTCGTACAGCGTGACATCGTACTCTTCAACGGCGTCGAGATACGCCTCGTACGTCTGCGTGCTCGCGGCGATCCCGGGGTCGTACACGGCGCCGACGCCCTCGCCTTCGGTTTCGAGGTATTCGATCACCGCGGCGTTGCCCCCGATATGGTCCGCGTCATTGTGGGTGACGACGAGGTGGTCGATCCGATCGATGTCGTGCTCCTTGAGATACGACAGGACGTGTTCCCCGTCAGTCCGGAAGTCGCCCGTATCGATGAGCATCGTCTCACCTGTGGGCCCGATAATGAGCGTGCTCGCAGACTGGCCCACGTTGATGAAGTGAATCTCCATCGTGCCCTCGGGCGCCGGCTGTTGCGTCGTCGACGACGTGGCTGTGCTCGACGTAGACGGGACCGGCGACTCACCGCCATCTGTAACACCCGGCGTTCCCCCAGTACAGCCCGCAAGGACGACGACCGCGACGACAAGGGCTGTGTGCCAACTCCGATGCATTCGCTAGCAGTAGAGTGAGCCCGCACTAAGTGTGTCCGGTGCTGCGGCTGACTACCTTGGAGCGATCACTGTCGCGAGCTTCGTGCTTCTCTGACACCGTTGCCGTCTCGAACAAGATCTTCGCAATTTGGACAAACACGAACTGACTCTGCACCACCGGGCGCGAAAACATCGACATATCGTTGAGTAACAAAACTCTCGCAGTTTCCACAAGTCGGCATAATCGGAGGCTTGTCGGTTGTGTTATAGCTTTTCTGTCTCATTAGATCCCGTTTCACTGGACCCGCCTGTTCCTACGTAGTGTCGACACACAAATTAGGTTTCTCGGCATTTTTGCAGTATCCAGATAGTCAAATCAGTGGAGTCGCTCGCGGAGAAGGGCCGCCAGGTGACCCGCGCCGGCTCAGGTGGAGGTGAGTACGAGGCGCTGTAGTATTGGTGTGTCTGCATGCGACACCACAACGAAGTACCCCTCCGCTGGCTGGCACTTCTTCCGTTGGTGTGTCTCTACTGGACACACCAAACTGAGCTCTCAGGCTAACCAACTATTCAGAGCGAAGTAGTTAGTCTTCAGCCGCGGAACGGCGCCGATCTACACCAGCCGCGACACTGGGACCCGCCAGCAGAGACCGGGTATGTATCCTCAGCGAGAGAACTGCATATTTGATTTGTCTGCACGGGACAAAGCAATATGTGGTTCTGAGAGGGACGTACAAGCTCTCTACCGCCGGTTTAGAAATCAAGGGTACTTAAATGCATATCGGGAGGTTACACACCCGAAAGGAAGCAACGACTGCCGGTACCCAAATCCGAAAACCAAGATATATTGATACTTAAGGACTCATTATTGAGGCAGCCTTATGAATCAAGCTGACGTACAGCGATTATGAGTCACCGTGCGGCGGCCGTCGCGAGTGAAGCGATCCGACTCGCATTAATAAACAAGCGTTTTTCGGCGGCAGATGTGCGCGCCGGCGTCGACGACGCGCCGAGCCGGCAAACAGTCTCCCGAGTGCTGGCTCAGCTCGAGGCTGACGGGTGGCTCGCGCGTCGCGACAAGGAACCACGCACGTGGCTCGCGGGAGATCTCGCTCGGGAGCACGGAGAAGGTGGGTTCAGTATCGACTCCAGCGACCTCTTCGGGTGATATTACCTTCTCTTACGGACGCACCCCACAACAATGTCACCTATATCATCAGAGCATTGTATGAATTGGACAGAGTTCAAACGGTAGCTGTAGGGTCTGGTCGTGCTGCTGAAGCTTTACTAAATCGATAACGCGCATCTGTCGGCGGCCAGCGTGACAGACCTGTTTTTTAATCATCGTATCGCTGGTTGTCAGTTACATCTTCATTTTGGTGCCGGAGGTGCGGCGGCGCTCACGGGGGAAGTGCTGACACAGGCGGAAGTTTCTGGGTCGCAGGAGACCCAAGAACGGATCGGGAGTGCAGCGACACTCTATCGCTAGGTGCAGGCCAGGAGATCGGCAAACGACATGTCGAGGCAGTTATAGAGGCTAAGCAAATGAATCGAGGATCCTCCGATAGTACCCCAACACTCCGAAGGCTCACAGCCTCTCATTCTCTATAGAAATCTCATATGAGTCAATTATTTTTGAAGCGTACTTAGATGCTGGATCGTTGGTCGTTTTGATAGATTCAAGCACAAGTTCGACTGGTTCAGTTAGTTTCCAGTAATCACTTGAACTATCGGACCCGCTTGACCTGTACTCTTTATCAACCAGTTGACTAGCTTCAAGTCTTTTCAGGTATGAGTGGATCGTTCGATGAACGACCCCTTCACGCCACAGTGTCACATCACTATCCCATTGGGATTTTATATGAGCTGTCCTGACCCATTCACATCCATCCAATGAATTCTTCACTAGGCATAACAATGTAAATTGAACGGGAGTTGGTTTCTGTATGATATTTTTAATAGTAATTTCCTTTTCTATTTGTTCAATGGCTCTATCAATATCCTCACGCCGTATAGTATCGCGTTTAAAGTGGTTATCGACATGAGCTACGGCCCGTTTAAGAATCATAATTGCACGCCGAGCGTCGCCTTTCTCACTTGATGCATGTGTCGCGCACAGATTAATAGCATCATCAGTGATATACTCTGAATGAAAACCGTCATACGTCTCAGGTTGCTCAAAACCGGTTTTTTGAAGCCCTGCGACGCAACGGCGTTTGATTATATTCTCAATATCTCGTGCCCTGTATCTATCGAAGTGTATATTAAAGGGGCCTATCCTCGACTTTGTCCCGGCAGAGATTTTTCCTCTATACCCAAAATCGGTCGATGTGACTAACACGCCAACCCTCACTCCACCTCCTCCAAATTCTGAAAGGGCGTATAGAATATAGTCATAACCCTCAAAATCTTCTACACCGTCAAGGACTACGACAATTGTTCCACCAATTTCTCTAAGTTCTCTGCTAGCTCGATTAAAAAGGGTCACTTGATGATGGCCAATAGGGTCTTCATTTCCAACTTTACCCTGTTTTTCGCGCGAACTATTAATTAAACGACCTATCGCCGCATGAGAACTCCCAGCGCCCTCACAGTCAACCCATATAGTTGTAAAATCTATTTGCTCCTCTTCGCATGCATCCTTCGTCAACTCTGTCATCAGTCTAATTGAAAGTGTTTTACCTTGACCAGAAGAGCCAAAAATAATTCCGTGGCTCGGTGTCCCACCAAGTACAGCAGGTCTCAGCTTCTTCTTGAGATCACTCAGTTCTTCTTCTCGCTCTGGCATACTCTCAGGAGCATATGAATCAATATCAGTATCAAACGCTCTACTATTATCACGCACGTTTGATGAGCGTGTTGTCGACGGATATCTTAGAACTTCTGGCAAGAAGCTAACTACCCACCAGCCCGTTATCCCGCAGAACACGCTTACGCTCTACTTCGATGGCCGCGTAGAGCACTTTCTCGTTGTGGAACGGGTGTGAGTCATCGCTCCAGCAGATGTACGGGCAGTAGTCGTAATCCGCGAGGAGATAAGGGCCTTTCACGACTGCGCCCCGCTCGTAGCCCTCGCTCATTCCTTATCTCTGTAGTAGTCGTCACTCGGCGAGACAGAGCTGGCGTTCATTTGCGCCGCGTAGGAGGCGAGGCGATCATCCTGTGCGATGGCCCAGTACCGCCCGCGGTGGCGGACGAGACCGCGGCCCTCCAAGCGCGACAGCGCAGCTCCAACGCTCCCGCGCTTGATGTCTGTCGTTTCGTGAATCTCCGTCTGGGTGAACGCTTGTTCGCTGTTCTCGGTGAGGAAATGGAGGATACGATACGGTTGCGTCCCCTCTTGGAGATCGAGGACGTCCGCGGGATCCTCGTCGAAGTGGTCGATGCTAATTGGCATGTGCTATAGAACATAATAGATTGTAATGAGTCTGCGGGAGCCACTCGTGAGAGGGATCTCACAAAGGGGAGTGCTGACCGGTGAATTGGCATACCCTGAGACGAATTCGACGAAGGAGCGAAAGTTTCAGATCAGTACTCACAGGCCTGAAATATACTAGCTGTGGATCTACACCGACCGACGAGGGTGGTTGAATCCATCGAGATCGCCCATCACATACTTGGAACTGAGCATCGTGACCCGCTCTGTGAAGTCCTCTGTCAACTCCCTCTGCAGATTCTGAACGTCATCATGTTTTACAGTCGCGAGCACCCACGGAGAGCAGTACGAGGTCCCTTCGGGTTCCTCTCTCGCCCAGTCAGTATCTCTCACTTCGAGATTGTCAGGCAGGTCGCTCAACGTCAGCCCGGCACAGATGTACTCTTCGCCGCTGTAGGGGATGTCGTCTGCCGTATGAACAAGCCACGGGCGAGGGTTGCCGCCCGAGTTGTAGGGATCGGGTGCCCAGAAGACGTCTCAATAGCCGAGTTAGCTCAGATTCCCAGGTCCATGATGAGACGTTGGGATACAATTGTTACAGAACCCCCTTATCTAGATTGTTTTGAACAAGAGTCACAACTGTTTCCCAAATAACTAGCGCACCCCCGACACTCGCTACAAGGATACCGAATACATACAACCCGATGCTAACCAGTACCAGCGGTTCCCGAGGAAACAGGCCGAGGTAAAGGCCCTCACCAAAATAACTAGGCATAAAGAGAGCGAAGCCGAGTCCAGCGAAGAGGAGACCACCCGTCAATATTGAAAACCAAGGGTGACGGTAAACGATCCTGATCAGATCGGGAGTTGGCTGTGGAACATCTTCAATTTCATCTGGCAGATACCAAACTACCCCCGCGTTCTCCTTGTTTCCAGCTTTTTTATTTTGAAGCTGGTCGGATTTCTCCATATCATTGAGTTTGCGTAGAACTGTAGATCGAGATGCCCAGTCAATTTGCTCGGCTATCTCGGACGTGGTAAGTACGGATTCACCTAAACTGGAGAACACCTCATAAACGTCCCCAGGTTGTACTTTCCCGGGTGGAGTGAACCTATTTTCAGATGACATACGTGATTCACAGTGCGTGCAGCACGTAATTCAGCTAGTTGAATCACGTGTCTCACCATAATACCGCTGATTCACATGTACCATATTCGAAGTGTTAAATCGGATATCGTTCGTATCCGAGAATATGAAGTCCCCTGTCAGAACCTGTCAAGAACGGAAAAATGACTACTGGAAAGAAGTGTTGGAGCGGGTTCACATTATCGACTTCGCGTTGATACTGGCAGTCCCGAGCATAATTACGGCGGCGTATTTACTACCAGCATCAATTCAACAATCACTGGTACTGGAATACGGAAATCCCTCTCTATTCAATATCTGGTCCGCCTCCTACGTACACAGAGGGTTCGACCACTTCAGCAACAACTTGGTAGCGTATATTCTATACATCGTTCCGACATACCTCTTGTTTATAAGCGCAGATCGGCGTAAGCTGTTCTGGTACTCTTTTGTCTCGTTCCTGATTTGTCTTCCACCAGTGATAGCCTTATTGAATATCGCAGTAATTGGCCAAGGTTCAGGAGCAGGCTTTTCAGGTATTGGGGCGGCCTTTATGGGACTTCTCCTTGTGGCCTCGATTACATTTGTACGATATCGTGTTTTGAACGATGCAGGGGGAACAACCGGGACATCGGTGTTCCTTATGGCACTTGGGTTCACTGCGTGGATTTATACTAATTTGCTTATCACAATGGGCATTCTAGTGGTATCGGCTCTCCTATTATTTTACGAAATTCACAGTATCGGGTTTGATCAGGTACGGGGATCAGTTTCCGAACTTAATTCAAACAGAGAACATGTTATGTTAGTGATAGTTGCCTTCGCGCTGTTCCTATCTTCTCCAACACTCTTGTTCCCGAAACAGATTGTACAGGACGGTAATGCAGTGAATATATTCTCGCATTATATCGGCTTAGTTTTCGGGTTCTTTGTCCCGACCGTGTTATCCATCTACTGGGAACACTCCCAGGAGATCTTCTCACCTCTTAGAGAAAAGTTCGGTTGCTGAGAGAACAACTCTCCGCCGATATTCATCCGAGGAATTGTCGTAATTATTAAGAACTTCAACAAGCCCTCCAACAGGTGCAAGGAAGAAACATCACCTCACTGTCGGCGGGGACGAGGAACTCATTACGGAGCTGGAAGCGGGTTTCAGACAGATTGAGTAGAGCGCCAGTTCAAGAGTAGTACGTGCCTGTCATTTACATAATCTAAGACCTGGTATTCCGTATGGTCCGGTTACTCGATGCGCTCGACAGGGCACGAGCGGATCCCGGGGAAGATTTCCACTTTGCTCTGCAGTTGGACCGACTTTTCCAATCAGTGGAAGGCGAGGAAGAGCTCGGCGACGAGACCCGGCTCCACCTCGACGAGATGGACGGTGAATACCTGCTACCCGAACTCGTGGACAATCTTGAGGACTGGTACACCGACGACACATTCCAATCAGCCCGTGACGCACTCGACCAGTTCAAGGACGCCATTGCCGACGCAGAGGACCGCGAATGGGTGAACATCGCTTCCCAATACCAATATCGGCGAGTCCGCCTCAAAGCAGGATTACAGGGCCATGACGTAACAAACGAACTTGAAGGAGTACTCGAGTTCCTACAAAACTGCCACCCAGACGACACCCCCAGCTTCACGACCTCAATAATCGAAGCCGCAATCGACAACATCGACGATATACCGGACCCCCACAAAGACCGATGGATAACCCTCATCAAGGCGAACGCAGACGCCTACCGTACAGATAACCGCTTCAACCTGCTCAGAGAATACCTTCGGCTGTTGCACGAGTTCAAACGAGCATGCGGCCGTGACACATCGGACGTGGAAACCGCACTCGTCGACTCTTACCGAAGAGAAGCCGGACTCGTTGAGCGAGAGAGCCTGTTGCAGAAAGCTGACATCCTCCAGAGTGGCGTTGCCGAGTGTGCCGAATATCTAAGCGACGAACAGAAGCGCGACTGGAAACAGGAAGCCCTCCAAGCCCGCCGGACCGGGACCGAAACTGAACTACACGAACTCAATCCGGACGATCTGGACTTAGACGGGATCGAGGGCGAAAGCCTCCAGCAAGCTGTCGCCGAAGAAATGGAGAACAACACCCAGGTCTACGTCGACTGGTTCAAGCATGTGAAGCAAGCCTCCGGATCCGGCTCGTACGCACTCTACTGCCTGGCACTCTCCAGTAGCCTCATCCCCGACCCGAATAAGATTCGCTTGTCAACGGAGGAGTTCGTCATCTCCCAGCTCGTCAGCCGCCGGATCATCTCCCCGGAAGCACATACACTCTCCGTTGACCCCTCGGACACTGAATCTATCCCGAACAATTACAGCCACTATGCAGCAGGGAAGATGTCATCGCTGGGAAACGCACTTTACCGTCTGATCAAGGAAGGCCACCTCACGTTATCCCACATCTTCCATATATTCACGATCGGAGACACGCTTTCCCCCGATACAGAAGCATTCCTCACCGACGCACTCCTCGAACTCCACGAAGACAACCACCGCCCAGCGCTGTTCCTCTTCGTCCCGCATCTCGAAGCAACAATCGTCGACACCCTCCAGTCTGTCGGACGACCAGCATACACAATCATCGACGAAGGAACTCAGCAACAGCTCCTTGGCGGACTGTTCATCGACGGACGCGACCTGTTTGGACGCCACTACGCCATCTACCTCCGGTACCGATATACGAGCCGGGAAGGAATGAACCTCCGAAACCGGCTTTCCCACGGCCAGCTTCGGTACCGGAATGCGAACTACCTGAACGCGGTCCTAACCCTGTTCGACACTCTGAAATGCCTCGTCACACTCAATAGCGCCGACTATCTGAACTACTTCGGTATTCCTCAGCAGACCCTCTCCCCGTCCACACAGTACGACCAGGAAACTGACCTCTCCCTGTTCACAGACCTGAACAAGCAGATCATCGGCTACGGCACCTCCACCGACGGCCACACCCTTGTCACCATCCGTGAAAACGGCCACGATGGCCATACCGAACTCTTCGTCTACCGTGGTCGCATCCACCGTTATCTCATCGACGGGACCGGACTGACCCGGGACGAAATTCAAGACGAAATCGACCAACTGCGCGACGACTACCCTAACATCCCAGACAGCATCGACTACACCTGGCTCGACCAGAACGACCTGATCCTCCACACCATCACGGACGTAATCGACGACCAGACCGCCGCTTCTGCTGATGCACCCACCCGGGACACTATCATCGAACACGCGAAAGTCCGCGGCATAGACGAAAGCACGACCCGGACCGCGCTCCGGCGGCTTGAGGAACGGGACGACATCACGACAGGAGAGATCGACGGAGAAACGATCGTCCCCGCCGACGAGTGTCTGAACATCTTTGAACAGGCCACCAGCGTCACCGGTATCGGCGAAACGCTTGCGTGGCGCGTCGCTGACCACTTCGACAGCGAACAGGCGTTCTTGGACGCAGACCAAGACGCATTCCAAGCGGTTCCCGGTATCGGCCCCGACCGGGCAGACCGACTAGCGACCGACCACACATCACCTTCCACCGTGTCCGAAGAGTGACCGCGGTCCAGCCATAGAAAGCGGAGCGGTGGACTACGAACCCGGCCGCCCCCGTCATCCGCGAACGCCGACAAGCAGGTTTGCTCCGGCTCGAAGTACCGGCCGAAGTCGACGAACTACTAGCTCAACCAAGCTAGTCGTTAATTGGACACTCCCAAGGTTCGTGTTATGAAGAGAGGGTGAAGTCATCACTGAGATTTCAGCGGAACCGGCAGAGGTCGACTTAGATGCGATCTCGACGGGCTTCCATCTCGCGGTAGATCTCCTCAGTGACTTCAATTAACCAGAGACGGACGTACTCTCGCATCGCGTCGTCCATCGTTTCGTCTACGATAGCCATATTTTCGAAGAGTTCGTTAGCCTCGGCGAACGGGAAGTTGAGTACCTCGTCGATTGACTGAATTTGCTGCGTCTGGAGCGTTTCATCGCTTACCTGTTCAAGCAGGTGTTCAAGCTCATCCTCGTCGAAGTCTACGTCCTCTGCGGGAAGGTCATCGGCGATAGCATCTTTGTCAATAGGAGAGATTACCTCGTTGACTTGTTCAACATCTGCAAGTTCTCCGTCTATATCTTCAGCACGCTTTTGAACGAACCCTTGGAGATTCGAAAGCATCTCCGTGGCGGTCATTTCCTCTCCCTTTTCGGAGATGATGATTAGACCGGTGGTTATGTCAGAGAGGTATTTGAGCCGGTCACGTGCTTCTTGCGGAATGCTGGAAGGTGCATCAGCGGCGTGTTCTCTAAGGTCTTCAGAGAGGGGGTCAAGTTCCGATCGGAGAGTTTCGGTGTTGGTTTGTTCTTGATACTCTGTGGTCAGGCGACCAATCCGTTCAGTGCGGGATATGAGTCCGAGAGCACCTCTGTACCATTCCTCGGCGTCTTGTTGACGATTGAATCGTCGCCTGACGAGTTCCACGATTGCACCGCCAGCAGCGGTGATCAGGATGCCTGTGGCGACGCCGAGTGGAGTGACCGGCATTAGATCAAGTTCACGACAAGAATTTGTAATAAATATACCGTTAGTCAAGGAATTCACGAGTTAGGGGTCGATCGACGTGAGATACGCATAATCGTCCGAACGGCTGTTTCAGCAGGAAAGTATCGAACTAATGGGATTTCAACAGAGCCGGATATTTCTATTTTGAACACCGGCGAGATGGAGAACGTGCGAGAGGAACATTCAGTTCTCTTCTCGCCGTGCGATCGCCGTTTCGACGAACCCGTCGTGGGGCGCTACTGACGGCGAGGTACACAAAGCGGATCACGTAGGGATCCGCCGAGCGGCCGGGGGTGTCTCTCCTTGGCTACTCTGGATGGCCGATTCAATCACTCATCGCGACCGGCGTTCAGCGACTGGATCATCCGCTTGAACACCCACGCAGCACCGTGGTCTGCGTTCGCCTCGCGCTCGATCTCCTCGCGGTGCTCCTGGAGCCAATCGTCGTCCGTCTGAGCGACTTCGGCGCTCGTGAACTGGCGACTAATCCCCATTGTCGGCCTCCTCGGGGTCATCGCTGTGTACTGCCGCAGCGATCTCGGCTGCGCGAACGCCCAACTCTGCTGCAGCCAGTTCGAGTAGATCGTCATCTGTCTGTACCCCCGAGAATTCGTCGATGTACGGGGTGGATCTCCTCATATCGTTAGTGGCCTCCGTTCCCGTTGTGTGCATCCAACTTCCGTAGCGGGGCCGTGCCGAACCGCTCCGCGATGGTCAGGTCGTTACACTCGGCGATCCGCTCGAAGAGGTCGCGGTGTTTCTCAGCCAGTTCGTATGCAGAACGCGCTTCGACGTTTCGTCGGGCTGTGTTTTCGGGCATCGGTGTGTGTCGTGAGGGTGGTTCAGAGGGCCCTCACAAGCCCGCGTCGCGGTCAGTCATTGTAGGTGTTCGCTGCGTAATCGTCGCCGTCGCCAATTCGCCGCGACCGACGTCATCGACGGGACAGCTGTCGGTCTCAAAGACCAGTGTCGAGTCGCTCCGTTCGCCCGTCTCGCTGAAGGCGTGGCAGACGGGAGTATATGTTTCCGCGCTCATAGGCCTCGAGCGCTCGTCGCAGGTTATCAAGAAGCGAACGCGCTCAGTCCGAGGACGGCGAGGATCAGTACCTGCTGGAGAAGGATTCATCTGGCTCAGATCTGCGTTCCACGACGTGGTCTAAGACTGATTTTCGCGACTGCTATTCACTGAGCACTGCATCAATGTTGTCTCTACCCAGGGCGTACAGCGAATCCTACCAGAGGCGTTGGAGAATGATTCCGCTCATCTGGCCTCGTGATTCATTCATTATATGGCACCCTCAAAAGATCGAACTGTCACCGAGCGAGAATTCGAGTATCTCCTCTGTGGAGCTAATGCAATCGAAAATGAGCGGCGTCGGATTGAGAGCCGTGCAGTGCTACTATTGGGTGGACGTCTTGGCCTCCGGCCAGGTGAGATAACCCACCTACGTGGATCTTGGGTTGACTGGGATAGACAAATTATTTCGATCCCAGAGCACCAGCCATGTGACAAGGGTCAGAATGGCGGACTCTGCGGGTACTGCCGACAAGCCGTAGAACAACGGCTCAAGCACGGTGCAGAGGAGTCGTTTGCTGCACTCGGCAAGCGATATTGGGTGCCGAAAACGAAGGCTGCAGCACGGGCTGTCCCATTTCACTTCTCGTGGCGTGTCCATACAACGTTGAAACAACTCATCGAGCACCATGGTGGGTGGGCGTACTCGTTCTCTACATTACAGCGGAGGCTGCAGACCGCACTCGAAAAGGCACCAAGACTGTCTCCAAATCAGACGACCCCTCACGGACTCCGAGCAACCGCCGCTTCGTATCACGCTGGACGTGGACTTGATCTACCAGCGCTACGAGCGATGTTTGGGTGGGAAGATATCGACACTGCACGGCAGTATCTCAACATCGATGGCTCGATGACTCGGCGAGCGTTAAGCGAAATCCATTAGCGGATACAAATTGTCGATGAGATTGTGTGCGATTCTCTTGTCCTCCAGAGATTGAGTTTCCTAAGCGAGATCCTCGTACTTCTCTAGCACCATTTCGAAGTAGTCCTCGTCCATGATTCGGGGGTTCTGTACTCGATGGAAGTCGTCTAGCACAAAGGCCGTCTGATCGTGGTCAAGGCCGTACGCGTGGAAGGCTGCCGCGTCGATTTCTGCCTGGACCTCGCGCCGTTCGTCCATGCCGGTCGCGGGTTCGATTCCGCCGAGTCGGTTGCGCATTTCCTCAAAGTCTTCTCCGTAGCAGTTTAGCCGGGCAGCTCGGGTTGAGATGTAATCGAACCACTCGTCCCCTTGGCTTAAGTCTGGAACTTGGGTTTCTTTGAAACTATAAATTGGGATACTGTTGTCGACCTTTCGTCGAATCAGAAAGTCGAACGGAATACTATTGAACAGGCCCAATGCTACGAATAGTTCTCCGTCTGTGAATATCTGCTCGTACATCCCATGGAGGGGAGCTTCTGACAAGTTACCTCGCTCGGGTTTGATTGAAAATGGATCAATCACATAAAAACTGTAGTCACAAACAGGACCTGGAGGAACTGCCGCAGAGATCATTGTCCGTTCGTCCGTCCCCCGTGCTACCCGCCGGAATCCCAAGCGGTAGACCGTTGATGGTAATAGCACATCCTTCGGAGATAGCGGACTATCTCGCTCATTTTTAAGTAATTGATTAACAAATCCTTTCATTGAACCTGTTCCGCCAAATGATTGGTATATTGACTTCTTCAACGAACCCATCTTTTTCTCCCGGATTCTTTGCTTCGCGCTGTGCTCTGGGTCCCTATTCTCGTCCACACTCCATTGGAAGGGTGGTTTCAATTCCTCGTAGAACGTTGGATCATGATTGAAATTAAAGAAGTTCCGTCCGGTCAAGATCGGGTAATCGCAACCCTCTGCTGTGTCAAAGAACCTCTCACTGTCTGAAGTTTTTCCGAGGGGCCGTGTCGGTTTGGCGTGCCAATTTCTTTGCTCGTCCGCAACAGCAGGGAATGATACAGCGTTCTGAAGCACACCCAAATCCTCCGGCCCTTGAATTCGAGGGAATAAGAGTGATGACGGCGCAAAGCCTGTCAGTATCTCTATTGGAATGTCAACGAGAGATTCTTTCGAGCTTTGTAGGATATCCAAGTCTTTTTGTTCAAAGATTCCTCGTAGCGTGTCCGTCTCTCCCTGATTCTCGAACGTTAATACACCGAAATTGTACCTATTATCTATATTGTCGAATATACCGTGATTTTCGAAGCTAATCAGCGAGCTAACTCTTGTCTTGGTCAAAAGGTGCTGTCTCAGGGTTTTGGTCGGGGCTCCATGGAATATTCTACCTGGTAGAACCTGTGAAACATATCCGTCGTCTCGAGCAATTTCAAATACTCGTTCAAAGAATAGCGAGGACAGATCATTCTCTGAGGCTTGAGTCCGACCGCCGACTGTAGAACGTTGTTTGGTAAATGCCTCCCCTTCGTTGAAATATTGAGCCTGTATTTCGATGGTCCGCTTGTACTCCTCCCACTTTTCTCGGATCGACTCCTCCTCCAACAAGTCAGCCACTACGATATCTTTCTGGTTTGTTGATAGTGTCCGGAAATCAGAGTCATACCGCGAGAAGAAGTCATCGCGGTTTGCTTTGATACGGTCCCAAGGAGGATTACCTACAACCACGTCAAAACCTCCATCAGCATAGACCTCAGCAAACTCAAGTACCCAATTGAATGGTTTCATCTGCTCTACCTGATCTGAAGAAATTCTATCAATTCCGGCCTCAATAAATTCGCCATGAATGTCTTCAATCAGTTCTTCTCGGGCATCCCTTAATAGCGAGAAGGCACGCCGGCGGTGTTTCTCGGCGGTCTCGCTGTCGAATGCATTCTCGTGTTTTTCGATCTCGTCAATGATGTTCTGATAGCGATCCCGAACGGTGTCCTCGCTAAAGCTCCCGAGCGTATACTCGCCGTTGTCCGTCGTCTCGGGGAATCCGGTGTACCCGATCAGACTGTTCCCTTCGCGGAGATTGAATGCGATGTTCGGGAGCGCGAGCGCGTTGTCTTCAGCAAGTTCGTCCACATTCTCCGTCTCAAGCTCGGAGATAACCGACAGCCAACACCTGAGTTTGGCGATCTCGACAGCCGGTCCCATGAGGTCCACACCATAGATGTTGTTCAGAACCGTCGTCTTCTTCAGCCGGTACTCGTCGGGATACGATTCGTTTCGCGCATACAGCGCCTTTCTGATGGTGACGACTTCTTCCAAAACAGACGTGAGGAAGTGGCCACTTCCACACGCGGGATCAACCACCCGGAATTCGTCCACTTCCGAAAGCAGGGCGCTGATCGTGCTGAATTTCCCCGGCAGATCCTCAATGAGTTTGTACACCGATTCATAATCAGTCGCGGCATGCTCGGGCCAGTCGCACTCCTCGATCAGCACCTGCTCGAACCGATCCAAAAGAGCTGGTCGTACCGTTTCTTCCGCGCAAAACCGCGTTATCTCGCTTGGTGTGTAGTACGCCCCCAACTCTTTGTTCGTGTCCGCGTTATCGCTTGTGACGTAGTTGATCGTCTTCTCGAATACATTTCCGAGAACGCTCGGATCCAAATCGGTTGGTGTTCCCTCCGCTGAAAAGCTATACCGCTCCAGCAGGTCAATAATGGAGAACAGTACCGAGTTCCGAACGTCGAAGGCTGCTTCATCGAAGTCGTCGCCTCCGATGGACGGTCGGAACAAGCCACCGTTGAGGTATGGGATATTTTGAAACAGATCTATCTGTTGGACCTGTGCCGGCCGGCTGTCCGGCTTCTCGTTCATCACATCATAAAAGAGCGGCTGACAGAATTCTTCGTAGAACGAGCCGGTATAGAAGCCGTCCTTGTAGGTGTCCTTGAGCGTCTGAAGTAGGTCAGGCTGAACGAGCGCCTTGTCTTCAAGAAATTTGATGAACACCAACCGATTCATCAGTTCGACTGCGAAGAGACGGGCTTTGTCCTCGGTCGCGGCGTCTGGAACGACTACGCCATCCCCGACAAGTGACCGGGGAGTCTCCTCATCCTCGTCAACGATCCCGAAGACATAGCGAATGTAGTCGTCGTAGAATTCAGCGGTGATCTCCTCGCGCTTCTGCTTGATGACTTGCCGGGCTTCGCTTGCAATAGAGACGAAATTCTCATACTCGAACGTCCGGACAAATCGGGTGACACGCTCACCATCTGCATCGAAGAGTGCCTCATCAAGGTCGTTCCGTTTTCCGACTTGGTTCTGGAAGAGTGCAAGGAAGACTGGCTGAAGGTCGATTTCTTCGATAGTGTTGAGGGTGTACGAGTCGGGATCGTAGCGAACGAAAATCCACCGAAGCCCATCAGTTGCGAACCCAAAGTCCGATTCAAATTCGCGCTGGCTAAGCCAATCTCGAACCTGCCCAATCCCATGCTTCCGGCTATTCAGATCCTTATTGATGGGTTCTGCCTCAATGAGAAGACGGGTCGAATCGATTGCCGGATAGTCGCGGAGCGAAATCGTGTAGTCTGCGACTTGTGTTTGCCCGCCAGATAACCCACCAGCCTCCGTTGAGTACTCGTATCCGAGAGCATTCAAGAGGGGGTTGATCACAGCTTCTTGTGTGAAGGACTCGGGCTGAAGCCCGTCACGAGTCATGCTCGCTTTCAATTGGTACGAGCCAGCATCGGCACGGAGAATCTTTTCTAGCCTGTCGTCGTCGATCTGTTCTCGTAACCTCGAAACAGTGTCATCGATCCTGCTGATGAGGCGGTCTGTCGTTTCGTCGAGAACTTCCGTCTCGAACGCCTCAGCGACAAACTCCGTCGCTACTGACGATTGATTAGTAGACATCGTCAGTTCCTCCTGAGAAACCCATTTCGAGACGCGCCAATCAGAAAGCCGACGCCGAGAATGGGGAAACCCTCCTTAGAGTACGCATTGACCAGACTGGAGTCTGTCCAGAAGGTCGGTGGGAGGGCCGTTCAATCCAGTCAACCTTTTGTATCTGCTATCTGGTTTCGATGTATGCAACTGGATATGATTATGAACATCGCAGACGAGCGGACGATAGTGTCCGACTCAATATCGATCTCTACCCCTACAGGTGGGTCCTGATGAAGAAAATTGGATCCAAAGATCTGAACAATGCGTACTCTGCATCGGCACCGGATGCACCCGAGTGTAGACAACTGCTTGCAGGGTTTCTCACCGGATCGGTCAGATGAGTCAGGCCACGCTTGGGACGACGGCCTACCGCAATTCGGACCTCTTCTCTGGGTACTATCTCGACGAGCGCGTCGACGATCTCGACGCCTGGAACTGCGATGAAGAAGCCCAAGCCGCCCTCGAGGAACTCCAACGCCTGTGGGAACTGGAAGGCGAGCTCGTCGCCTCTTACAAAGAGGACGAACTGCTCGACTCGTGGATCGACGAAGTACTGGACGTCCTCGGCTTCGGAACTCTCTCGGAGACCACCCTTCCGGACAGTGAAGGGTACAACGACCGCCTCTTGTTCGAATCCGACGAGAAACGCCGCGACGCAAGTATCCGCAAGCGCGACGGCGACCGCGACGCGATGTACTCACTGGCCTCCGCGGTCCTCGAGGCCAAGCAGTGGGACGCCGACTTCACCAAACGGTTCGCGGAGATGCGCTCTTATCGCGACGCCTCTCACCAGATCAAGTACTACCTCGAACACACGCCTGAGCGACTGGAGTGGGGTATCCTCACCGACGGCAAGACCTGGCGCCTCTACGGGACGAAAGACTACGCGACCGAGACCTACTACGAGGTCAACCTGCCCGAACTCCTCGAGTCGGGCGACCTTGAGCAATTCAAGTACTTCTACGCGTTCTTCCGGCCGGCTGCGTTCCGCGAGACGGCGGGCACGACGTTCCTCGAAACGGTCTGGAACGAATCGGAGACGGCCGCCCAGGAGCTCGGCGAGGACCTCCAGGACAACGTCTTCACCGCTCTGCGCATCCTCGGCGAGGGTTTCGTCGAGACGAACGATCTCGATATCGACCCCGACGACGAGGACGCTCGCGAGGAGCTGAAAGAGCAGTCGCTCGTGCTGTTATATCGGCTGATGTTCGTGCTATATGCCGAGTCGCGACACCTCATCAGCCCGGACGAGCCCTCTCGCGAAGCCGAGTTCAATGAGAACTTCAGCCTCGACGAGTTGCGCCAAGAGATCCACGAGGACATCGACGCGGGCGATTCCTTCGACGAGTACAGCGAGTACTCCACGTCGATGTGGGGGCGCCTCCAGGACCTATTCCGGCTCATCGACTCCGGCGAGGAGTCGCTGGGAATCCCGCCGTACAACGGCGGCCTCTTCGACGATGATGAGCACGCGTTCCTCGCGAACAACGAGGTCGCCGATCGGTACATCGCCGAGGTCGTCTACCGCCTTGGGACGACGACGGCCGACGACGGCGATGGGTACGTGCTCGCCGACTACGCCGACCTCGATACCCGGCACTTGGGGACGATCTACGAGGGCCTGCTCGAACACGAGTTCCGGATCGCTCCCGAGCAGTACGCCGCCGTCTCGGAGGACGGCGGGCAAGTGTGGAAGCCCGCGACGGAGGTGAGCGTCGCTGACGCCGTCGAGACGGTCGAGGAGGGCGAGTTGTACGTGGTGAACGACGACGGCGAGCGCAAGGCCACTGGGGCCTACTACACGCCCGACTACGTCGTCGCGTACATCGTCGAGGAGACGATCGACCCGCTGGTCGCAGAGATCAAGGACGATATTCGCGAGGAGGAGGGGTTAGAACCCGGCGACAAGGGGTACATCGCGCCGTTCTTGGAGCAAATCCGCGAATTGACCGTGCTCGACCCGGCGATGGGGTCGGGGCACTTCCTCACAAAGGCGACCGGGTATCTGACCGAACAGGTGATGGAAGTCATCCGCCACCAGGAGATTCAGAGCTACGATGAACAGGACATCCGGCGGATCATCGCCCGCGAGTGCATTTATGGGGTGGATATCAACGGGATGGCCGTCGAGTTGGCGAAGCTCTCGATGTGGCTGGAGACGCTCGCGACCGACCAGCCGCTCGCGTTCCTCGACCACCACCTGAAGGACGGGAACTCGCTGGTGGGGTCGGACATCACCGAGGTCTTGTCCGATGATAGCGCCAAGGAAGGTGGGCAGTTGACGCTCACCCAGGTGTTCGCGAAGGCTCGTCGGGACACGCTCGAGCACGTGATGGAACTCATGTCGGAGCTGTTGGCCATCGACAACGAGACACTCGCGGATATCAAGTCGATGGAAGAAACGTATGACGAGATCCGCTCGGATCCGTTATACGGGCGCCTATTCGAGTTGGCGAATGTCCACACCGCCGAGCAGTTCGGGTTGGACGTGCCTGAGGGTGTGTACGAGGAGATGGCCGGCGCGATCGAGGACGAGAGCGAGTGGGCCGACGTGCAGGGAGAGGATTGGTTTGCGTCAGCTCAGACGATGGCCGACGAGGAGGACTTCTTCCACTGGGAGTTGGAGTACCCCGAGGTGTTCTTCGGGACTGATGGGGAGAAGCGTGCAGATGGTGGGTTTGATGCAGTTGTTGGGAATCCGCCGTATGTGAAGATTCAGAATATTAGAAAAACAAACGCCCAATTTGCTGACTTCGCCTCGTCAAATTATATGTCGGCTACGGGAAGATTTGACCTGTACGCGTTATTCGCAGAGAAAGGGTCACAGTTGAGTGCTCACGGAGGCTTAGGTTACATTCTTCCAAACAAATTCTTCGAGTCGAACGCAGGCGAGGGGCTGCGTAAGTACCTCACGCGGGAAACCGATCTCAATTCGATTGTCGATTTTGGCGAGAATCAAGTGTTCTCTGGGGCTACAACGTACACTTGTCTGTTACTGTTATCGGGTGATAGCTACGCAACCGATGAGTTCGACTACTGTGAGGTACCGTCAGAAGCAGTCGAATCAGCCGACTTATCCGATATATCATCAAGTAAGGTCAGCACAAGCGAACTTGACTCAACCCCCTGGATCTTGACGGGGGCCATTGAAAGACAGACTCTAAATAAAATGGAGGAGCGGGGGCCTACATTAGGCGATGTAACCGATTACCTTGCTGAAGGGATCGTGTCCGGGGACAATGAAGTCCTATTCGTCGATGTCGTCGAATGGAGAGAGGACGAGGTGGTCATTGAATCACCTGCCAATAATGACCGCTATACTCTAGAGCGAGAACTGGTTCAACCGCTCACGGATGGCAATCAGATCTCTCGATACTTATCAATCGATCCCCAAACAGCGGTCATTTATCCATATTCCAATCATGCTGGGAATACTTCCGAGATTCCAGAGTCAACTCTCGAATCAGATTACCCCAGAACATACCAATATCTGAACGAGTTCAGAAAGCGACTAAGCGAAAGGGGGAGCGATTCGATGAACTATCCTACATGGTACTCTCTTTGGTGTCCGCGTGAAAAGGAGGTTTTTGATTCTAATAAGATATTGGTCCCCGATGTTTGCCAACGTTCGGAATTCACCCTTGACGACCAGGGTATCTATATTAGAGACACAGCATATGCTGTAGTTCCAGAAGAAAATGACCGGTCGAACAGGTTGGTTTTGACAGCTATCCTAAACAGTTCCCCAACATGGTTCTACATCTATCATACTAGTCCAGTCCTCCGAGGCGATTTCAGACGATTCAAAACGTCATACCTCGGTCCAATTCCCCTTCCAGATATGGACAATGGGGTCAGCGAGGAGATGCTCCACAAAATGACTCCTCCTGCCGATTGTCCCCGTGAAGCACTCATGCGGCTATCAGATGAAATGATCGAAAATACTAGAAAAATTGGTGATTTGAATCTCTCATTCAAAGATTATCTTGGGAACTACGACGATGGAGATGCAATCGGTGATGTTGGCTTAATTCAGCCACCAAAGAATGCAGCAGATTCGATTCTTCAAGAAACATCGGAAGAGAAGATCAACCTACGAACCGAGGGGGCTATCGTTGACCGGTTGTCGCCAACGACCGTCGAGATCCGCCTCACCGCTCGCTACAAACCTGACGACGAGGACGAACACGACACGGATCAGTGGGGCTACACGAAGACTGACCCCCTCCCGGCACTGCGCATCACGGATCTCACCGAATCGGAGGCCGATCTCATCGAAGCGTTCGTGCCGGTCGCCGTCGACGAAGCGGGCGGCTTCGCCGGCTTCCGCGAGACCGCGACGAAGACGAACTCGCTGGTCGACCGGCTCCATGGGTTGACGCTGCCTGCAGTCGACGACGTTCGCGACGGGCTGGAGAGCTATCTAGAGACGAAAGAACGGGCTGAGGAGTTGGAGGAGCAGATCGAGCGGACCGACGAGTTGATCGACGAAATCGTCTACGAGCTGTACGGGTTGAGTGATGAGGAAATCGAGATCGTGGAGGAGGCTGTCGGGGAGTAGCACCTGAATAAAAACAGGTTAGGGAGTAATACTGCTATCTGCTTCCGTATGTTATTAGTGAAGTAACCGTTTGAATCCATCAATGAGTAGCGGTATCGGCTTGACTGCCACTGAAGACCGAATCGAGAGTATTCTCACGCGGCAATATCGGTACACCGTTCCTGACTACCAGCGAAGGTACGCATGGGGTGAAGAGCAGTGGGCTGCGCTGTGGTCCGACATCCAAGCTATCGAAGAAGGTGATACCCACTTCGTGGGTTCGATCGTACTCATCGAACGCAGCCAAGGTCTCAACGATCTCGACCAACTTGAGGTGGTTGACGGCCAGCAGCGGTTGACGACGATCTCTCTAATTCTGGCGGTGATGCGTCAGAAGTACCTCAACGAGGATTTAGAGAAACAAGCAGACTCAATCAACAACAAGTACCTCTGGCAGGAGGACATCGACACCGCTCGATATCCTAATCTGAGTCTGAGTAAGTTCGACGACGACGATTACAGGGCGATCCTCGATCAACGGTTCGACGAGGTGAGTGACTCGAACCTGAGAGAAGGGTTCCAGTTCTACGCGGAGAAGATGGACGAACTGGACCCGAAGGAGATCAACGAGATACGTAACAAGCTGCTCCGGAGCGTCACCGCGGTCTCGATTACGACCGACGGTGAGCAGTCGGCCTTCAGGCTCTTCGAGACCCTCAACGATCGCGGTCTCGAACTCTCCGCAGTCGACTTGATGAAGAACTACGTGTTCAGCACGGCGGCAACGGACCCTTCCATCGATTACGACCAGATTCGAGACGATTGGGAAGCGATCGTCGAACTGATCGTGCCAAAGCTCTCCAAGCCGAGTCGATTCTTCCGGCACTATATCATGTCGGCTTCGGAGCCTGACCACGACGGTGACGTCTCTGACTACAAGCTCTACGACACCTTCCAAGATATCGTCGACAACAAACTGGACCAAGCGGGGATTTCGCTGGAAGAGTACGTCGCCGATATGTTGCGGAGCGCGTCGATCTACGCAGACTTGATCGATCACTCCGTCAGCAAGTACGATTCCAACGGGAACGCGGCGGTGAATGACAAACTGGACGACCTCGAGATGCTCAGCATCACTCAGGCCCGCACCATCCTCCTGCGGATCATCGATGAACTCGAGTCCGCCAATCGAGTGATGGAGGCCCTCCGCGTTCTCGAAGCGTTCGTCATCCGCTGGAAGACGGCGAACTACCCGACCGGTGGTGAAATCGACCGGATCTACTCGCGGGCCTGCTCCGAGTACTTCGATGATGAGAGCGAGGTCGCCGACGAACTCCGCGATCTATTCACCGATCGGTGGCCGAGCGACGGCGAGTTCCGAACGAGTCTGGAGAACAAACGGATGCGGCTGAACGACCAGACAAAGTACATGCTGATCCGTATCGAAGAGGACTACTACAATGGATCTCAGGTAGAGTTCTCGGAGCCCGAGCGAGAACATATCGCCCCGCGCGCGGCGTTCAGTGCAAAGAAGTACAGCGCGTGGCCAGTTCAGTTGGACATGACCGAGGGTGAATTCATGCAGGTTCGCGACCGGTTGGGCAATCTGACGCTGTTTGAGTCCGACCGAAATGCGTCGGTCGGGGCGGACCCCTTCGAGAACAAGAAAGAAGTGTACTCGACGTCCGAGTACGAGATGACGAAAGCGATCGCGACTGACTACGATGAGTGGTCCGGAGAGAATATCGACAACAGGACGCGAGAATTGGCGCAGGCGTGCGTGAATATCTGGTCGTTGTGATTCTTCCGGTAGAGGCTACGGCAGTTAGTAATTGGGTTTAGGTGTTTGTTTTTACTTCTCGGACCTCAATCGCATCCATCATCGGGTTTCCATCCACAGGCACGAACACGACCTCTTCAACATCGTGTCCAGCGCCCCATGAGAATTTCATCTCCCCGTCCACTCCAGCGAGTACGAGTACGCGGATCTCCTCGCCTGGGCCGGGACGCTCGGTTTCGACGCTCGTGACCTCGTAGGGCTCCCCGTTGATCTCCAGCGCCAACCCGGGCTTGATATCGTCGAACGCGGGCAGTTGATCGCGGAGGTCAGCGGCGGTGACAGACATGGATTGGTGTGGCATTGGGTGTGACTTGAATCGGGCGTTTGGCTAGCTATTCGACCTGAGTGGTGACGACCAGTTGGGGCGGCTCACCCCGCGGCGTCGCATCAACGATCGACCCGCCGTAGCGCTCCAGCGTCCGAAGCACGGCGGGTGGTGCGCGCGCTCCCCGCAGCGTCGCCTCGAGCGTCCATCCTGCACGACACCGGGCGCGAGGACGTCGACACCGAGCACGAGAGCACGCTGTGTCAGAGCACTACTGAGTTCGTGCGCTCGAACACGCTCGCGAGCGGTGCACGTCACTGCCGGACCTCGACGCGCAGTCTGGTTTGCAACCGATGTTGATATCCTCTCGCCATCTTGCTATTTACTGAGGCCCTGGTGTTGCAGTGGACTCGTAGAATCCGATGAGAAGAACGGCTCTACGTAATGCAATGGTGAATGATTTCGACAGAGCCAATTGATTGATTTGTCGAAGTCGGCTCTGTTGAAATCCTTCAGAATTGACATTGGGAAGACCGGCTCTTCCGACCGGATCAGACGGATCCGCTACGAAACTGGCTTTTCAGCAAACCGCAAGACTGCAAGAGGGTTTCAACAGAGCCGAAGCAGCTCAAGTTCTCTCTGGTCTCAAAATCGTCTTAGGCCTCGTCGAGGATCAGTTAGGGTACGATGCTTCGTTGGCGTATCAATTGACAACCCGAACAACGAGCTGGACACGATGGAGTATGTCACTTCTTCCTGTAGTCAGTAGTCTCAGTCAATTAGTTGATGATGCATGTGCGGTAACCGAGGCAGATCCAGAAGAAGCAGTAAATGAGATTGAGAATATGTTGTTGAGTCTCGGAATCTTAATCGCTGACCTTCTTGCAACAGCGTTTGGCGTCACAGGTCGTGTAGCGTCTTTCCTTGTGGGTATGGCGCGAAAATACTTGCTCGGGTTCGTTGCTCGGACGCTAGGTTTGAAGGCTTACGTAGTGTTGCTCAAGGAGCTTCTCACACTGACTCGATCGGGTATCTCAGAGGTTTTAGCTGTGATTAAGCGGATTACCCGTGAAATCGGTGAGGAGTATGAATTCCTGAGCGAAGAAGAAGTGGAGCGAGTTGAAGCACTGGATGAAGAGGAACTCGAGTCTTCCAGCTTCGATTTCGATATCTTCAGTCTTAGTCCAGAGTGTAGCCCATAGATTGACTCCTATCACTTGTAAAACCCGTCAACCAGACATCACAATATGAACGTGAAATGAGTGCTGAAAAACCGAACCACCTATTGATTTTAGGAGTACGCCATCCCGATCGTCGTGTTCCGTCATTAGTTGATGAGAAAGTCGGTGGAGATGTCGACCGAATTTTCCATGAATCACCAGAAGGAGACCCATTGAAGATGAAGTATTCTGCGTGGACCGTAGTGAAGAACCCGTTAGCAGTGATTTTCGGGATGCTTCGGTTGGCCGCATTTATCGTCGGCAATTTAGCTTTCGCTACGAAGATGGTGGCTTCAGGGAAAGCCAATCAGCTCACGTTGAAGAGTGGTGGACGTACCCAATGTCTTCAGGCTGCCAAACAGCTTTCTGATAAACACGGAGTTGAATGGGAGGCGGTAGACGTCTCTCTAATAGAACGGGCCAAGTTGGTCCCTCGGCACTTGACGTTGATAAGCTGGCTTGCAGTCATTTTTCTCCTAATCTCGGTGACACTGGCATTGAGCGGTTCGATTCCCTGGATGATTGCGGCCTTAGGATCGGTTGCCTTCGCGACGACGATAGGAACGAGACTCGGCGATGTTCGTCGACCAATCAGGGACCAACGAATGTTTGAGAATATTGTCTCAGCCTGCGAGAAGCACGATTGTTCAGAGGTTGTTCTGATTACCGGCGAGAACCATGTTCAGGGCGTCGCCTCGAATGCGGCGCATATGAATGTCGACTATGATACGTTCTGGCTATCCTCTACGGCCGACATCGAGAATTAATTGGAACAGGAACGCGCTACTCCGGAGAGTCTATTTACCCCTGAATGGGTGAGGGGCGCGCCGAACTGGCGGGTTCCCGAAACACGGTGAGAACGATGGCAACTAGAGACATCTACGAAACTGGCTTCGACGAAGACGTCCGAACGGAATCGAGTGCGAACCAGTGTCCCGAGTGCGACGGTCGAGTCACCACGAACGCGGTCGAAACGGTCTGCGAGGACTGTGGCCTGGTCATCGACGAACAGCGTATCGATCACGGGCCGGAGTGGCGGGCGTACGACGACGAGAAGCGCGAGCGAACGGGTGCTCCACTCACTGCGGCCCGCCACGATCGCGGCCTGTCGACGGAGATCGGTCGCGGTACCGACGCGAAGGGGAACGAACTCTCGGGGCAGAAGCGACGGCGACTCGCGCGGATGCGCCGTGAGCAGACCCGTGGGCGCTGGCGGTCGAAAGCGGAACGGAATCTCGCCTACGGATTGGGTGAAGTGCGGCGGTTGGCGAGTGCGCTCGAACTCTCAGATTCGGTCCGCGACCAGGCGTGTCAGCTCTTCCGGAGCGCCCAGAACGAGGATCTGCTTCGTGGCAGGTCCATCGAGGCCATCGCCGCGGCCAGCGTCTACGGGGCCTGCCGGTGCAACGGCCTCTCGCGGTTAGTGGACAACGTGAGCGAGATAGCCCGCGTCTCGGAGTCACGAACGCGTATGAACCGCTGATCGAAGAGCTGGGGCTTCCTGCCGAGCCCGTTACCCCCAGCATGTTCGTGCCGCGCCTCACTTCTGACCTCGAGTGTCCGGACGAGATCCGACAGCGTGCTCGAACCCTCGCAGAGCATGCCGAAGACCGCGGCATGACGACGGGCGTCCATCCGGCCGGATCGCCGCGGCCTTCCTCTACAAGGCCGGCCGCGAAGAGGGGCGATGGTTTACGCAATCCGAGGTTGCAGGAGCCGCGAACATCTCAACAACAATTCGGACCCATCGAGATACACTACAACAGCTGGGCGATGAGCATAGATGGACACCAAGAGCACTACCACGACACAGAAACGAGAGACAACTGCACAAAGCAGAGGTTAGATATGCGTCGTAACAGAGTATATTGACGATGGGCGAGGAATCGGAGTCAATCAGCTATTTGTCGGCTACTGATATCTGTGACATCCACGAATTGATCGTGGAATCAAATGCGGACACAGCGGCGGGCATCTCTTCACCAGGTGATATTGAATATACCGTAGAACATATTCAGGAAGGTCATTTCGGTCAGGTGCCCGAGTCGCTTCACGAGAAAGCCTTCCAACTGCTGCGGCTCATTGCGGCGAATCATCCGTTCGTCGATGGGAACAAGCGAACGGCGCTCATGTCGACTCGAATTTTCTACGCCTTGAATGGTCTACGCTTCAACTATGACCGGACTATCAAAGAGATTCTGAAGTCACTCGCCACGGATGAGGCTGGTGTCGATGACGACGACGTGATCGAATATCTACGAGAGCATACAGAGCCGCTCGCTCCGGAGTACGAGGCGACCATCAACCTCTGGCTGTCACGTATTGACGGCACAGACCAACTGCCAACGGAGCACGACACAGTTGATGATGAGTCACACGAACCGAACGATTATGGCCACGACCCCCATAGTGAGGAATGAGAATGGCCGCTGAAAGTGAGCAGCCCGAGATCCCCGACGAGATGTCCCCCAAGGAGGCACGGCAGTACCTCATCCGGTTCCTTGGCCGCCAGGATCTCGACGAGCACCAGGAGATCTACGACGAACTCGCCACCGAATAAGACGGAAGACGGCAGTCTCCCAACGTTCGCTCGTTCTTCCGTACTACCGTTTGGTCCCTCCCAGAACCCACCTCAACAAATATCTCAGAGTACAGTGGGTACAGCCCCCGGAGGCCCAAGTCCAAACGCGAGAGAAACTTCGGGTATTGACCTCGAGGCGGTTTACAGGCCGGTCGCGAGGAGGGGGGATGGTTGACGCAATCCGAACCCGCGGACGTGGCCAACACCTCGAAGGCGACCGTTCGGGCACACCGAGATACGTTGGAGGAACAGGTCGCCGGCCGACGCTCATCTACAAGCGCTGCCGTCAGATAGTTTTCTCAGGAAACTATCTGTTCCTCGGCTGCGTAGCATCCAGTATGACCGAGACGTGGGACGACGTCAACGAGCAAGTCAAAACAGACTGGAAAGACGACACTACACCGTTCGAGCGGGTATACGAAATCGTCGAACAGACCCATGAGGGGCTGTCGGCCGCCGAGATCGCCGACCGCGCCCTCGTGAGCGAGCCGACGGCGCGTCGCCACTGCAAGGCGGTCGTGAACACCGGGTTCGCTGAGACGGAACAGGACGGCCAAACGACGCTGTACAAGCGCAACAGCGACCGGGTGTTGATGTCCCGGATCCGCGAGCTGCGTGAGGAAGTCGATCGGCCGGAGTTGCTCGACAGTATTCAAGACATGAAGGCCGAGATTCGGCGCTATGAGGACCGTTACGACGTCGTATCTCCCGAAGAACTCGCCCATCAACTCGACGCCGACGAGACGGAGGGCTGGGACGACCTCAGCGCATGGCGCACGACGCGGCAGAATCTCGCCGTCGCGCAAGCGGCACTCGCCTACGACGAGGCCAGCCACCAGCTCACCGTATGAACGGTGACGACCGTGCCGGCGAGTTAGGGGCGGATCTATCTTCCAGCGCTCCAGCGGATTCGTGAGCTGTGGCTCGAACTCGAGCCGCTCGTCGACGCCACGGCATACGACGACGTCGTCGCTCCCACGGAATTACAGATCAGTCTCAGCGATGGAGTCGACGACGCCGACAGCGCCTGGCTCGATATCCAGTGGATCGAACTCGGGATGTATTCGTTCCACTACGTCGATAGCGACGACGTCAATTGGCGCTTCGACCGCCACCCGAACACCCATACACCCGAGGTTCATTTCCATCCCCCGCCTGAGGCCGTGACGACGGACGCCGAACCGTCCTGTATCGGTGTGACCGAGGTCTCACTCGTGACGCGTGCAGTTCATGCGATGGGGCGGGCTGTGTACGATAACGACGATATTGAGCAGCTAAATAGCACCTCAAACACGCCGTGAGACGGGATTAGCGGTTCGCGCTGTCAGCCACGTCGATCAACTGATCGCGAGCGGCTTCGACATCTGGGTAGAGCGCCAACGCGTGCTTGATGAGGCGACGGTCTTCCAGATTCTCCTCCCAGCGCGTAATCACGTCACGGCGTTCGTTTAGTTCGTCACTCGCGAGGTCACCGTCAGCGAGCGACTGTTCGAGTTCTTCCCACATCTCGACGTCGTAGGTCGCCTGCTACTCCTCGATCTTCTCAGTGATCGCGGCCAATTCGCTCCGTAGCTCCTCGCGGGTGTTTTCCTCGATGAGCATGCGGATCTCCTCGAAGAGCAGGCGCGTGTAGTCCGGCAGATAGCGCGTTGTCTCGCCAGCCTCGACGCGGCGCAGCTGCCAATGGTCGACGAGATCCTGGAGCTCCTCGTTGGTCGTGCTCCAGGCGGCGTCGGCCTGCTCGCTGATCCAGTTGACCGACCGCGGTTCGCGAAGCATCTCGACGATCGCCCGAATACGGTCGCGGGCGCTCATCGACTCAGTCCACGACTGGATCCCATCTCGCGAGGATTCGGACATGTGTGGCACCTCTTACGACAGTGTTGGCGCTGAACTCGCATATGTTTGTACTCTCTCGCATAATCTAGAGTGAGTTGCGAGCGAAGGCGTCCGGACTTGAAATGCAATACCGACAGAACCTACGAACTGACCGATGCACAACCGATATGCTGACTTTGCAGAACTGCGGCCGACCGGCGAGGCGTCCCACATTCCGGACACGATGCTGGACGACGACTGTGAGGGTGACCCTCGTCGGCAACGCGTCGCGACGAGCGCTGGTGGCTACCTCGATGCGCCAACAGCCACCGACGGCGAGTGCCGGTCCTGTGGGGCGTCAGTCACAGACGGCCCGACGAAATGCCAGTTCTGTTTCACCAATCGTCTCGGTAGTGACGCCATTAGCATGAACGAGTCAGCATCGAGGAGCAGAGGAGGTATCATATTTCTTATCGATCCTGCTGAATACGGGGCACGGATCCGACGCAGAATTGTCGCTCAGGGGCACCGCACCCACACATCTACTTTACGTTAGGTGCATTCGGGTTTGCATATGTATGAGTGGAACAGGTGATAGGGTCCATGTCCTCCATGTCGATGATGAGCCTAGCCTCAGCGACATGGTTGCGACCTTCCTAGAACGGGAGAATGACCGAATCACGGTTCGAACAGCGACCTCCGCCGACGAGGGTCAACAAATCCTTTCCACCGATAGTATCGACTGTATCGTCTCTGACTACGATATGCCCGGTCAGAACGGCATCGAGTTCCTCGAGACCGTCCGAGAGGAGTATCCAGACCTCCCATTTATTCTCTATACGGGCAAGGGATCAGAGGAAGTCGCCAGTGATGCCATTTCTGCGGGGGTAACTGATTATCTCCAGAAGGAGAGCGGCACGGATCAGTACACGATATTGGCGAACCGCATCACAAATGCCGTTGCCCAAATCCGTGCCGTAGAGGAAGTCTCGCGAACGCGAGCGTACTTCGGGACAATCCTCGAACGCGCATCCGATTACGTAATAGTAGTTGACGAACACGCGCAGGTGGACTATATCTCGCCAGCTGTCGAGCGAGTATTGGGCTACCAGCCCAAGGAGTTAGAGGGCACCGATGCGTTCGAACACGTCCATCCAGCGGATCTGTCGACAGCCTCGGATGCGTTTGCCGACTTGCTAGAACACCCAGATCAGGACCATACAGTCGAGTATCGCGTGCGCCACGCTGACGGATCGTGGCGGTGGGTCGAGGTACGAGGCCGGAATCGCCTCGAAGACACGGTCATCGGGGGGATCATCGTAAGCGTTCGTGACATCACTCAGCGAAAAGCTCGCCAACAGGAACTTCGCGAGAAAGAGCGCCGGTATCAGGCGGTTTTCAATGATCCGAATATTCTCGTAGGGATGCTCGATACCGATGGAACTGTCCTCGACATCAACGAGACCGCTATGAGGTACATCGAAGCAGACGTAGAAGAGATCACGGGCAAGCCGTTCTGGAAAACACCGTGGTTTTCCGGTGACGAATCGGTCCAACAGGAAATCCGAGAATGGATCGACAAGGCGGCTGCTGGCGAGTACGTCGAGTTTGAAATTGATCTCTCCACATCGGTTGACGAGCCACTCGTCGTCAGCGGTGTGTTCCGGCCTGTGAGAAACGACGACGGCGAGGTCGTCTCTCTGCTTATCTCCGACCGTGACATCACCGAGCAGAAAGATCACGAGCAGAAACGCCAACAGATCATCGACCGCACGAACGATGCCGTCATCGAAGTCGATGCAGAGTGGCGGATCACCCTGGTGAACGGACGAACAGAGGACCTTGCAGGGCTGGACGAATCAAACCTTCTCGACCGGCACTTCTGGGACGTGTTCGCAGATGCACGAGGCACACAGTTCGAGGACGAATACCGGCGGGCGAAGGAGACACACGAGCCGGTCTCGTTCACGAAGTACTACACCGGTCTCGAGGAGTGGTTCGATGTCAACGTATACCCCAATCGTGATGGCGGAGTCTCGATTTACTTCCGCCAGGTTACTGAGTACAAGGAGCGCGAGAAACGGCTAGAGCAGTACGAGAAAATTGTTGAAACCATTGACGATGTCGCGTTCGTCGTCAATGATGAGTGGATTGTCGAGTTCGTAAACGAGTCGGTTATAGAGTACATCGATGCCCCGCTCGATACCCTCGAAGGGCAGGCGGTGATGCGCCTCGCTGAGGAGTACATTGTCGAAGCGGATGATCCTTGCCGATTCGAACAGGCACTCGAACGCACGTTCGAACGCGAGGGGCCCGCTGGCTCCCCCGAACGGTTGGAATTGACGCTCAATTTTGATGGCGAACAGGTGACGTTCGAATATCAATTCTCGCCACTCGTTGCAGATGGAGAAACGGGCGCCGCGGTCATTATGATGCGGGATATTACCGATCGCAAACGGCAGGAGGAGCGGTTTCAGGCGTTTATCGAACACTCGACGGACATCATCTCCGTTCTCGATCCGGACGGAACCTACCAGTACCAAAGTCCATCGGGCGAGCGCATCACCGGATACGAGGCCGAGGAGTTGCTTGGTGAGATCGCGTTCGAATACGTCCATCCAGATGACCGCAACGATGTGATGAAATCGTTCAGTGAATCGATCGCCGATCCTGAGATTTCACGGACTGTCGAATACCGATTCAAGCACAAGGATGGGTCGTGGCGCTGGTTCGAATCCGCCGGCAACAATCAGTTGGCCAACCCTGCCATCGAGGGATTCGTCGTCAACAGCCGCGACATCACCGAGCGAAAGCAGCAAATGCAAGAAATCGAGGCGCTCAAAGAACGTCTCGAATTTGCAGTCGAAGGAGCGAACCTCGGCGTGTGGGATTGGGACATGACGACCGACGAAGTAGAGTTCAACGAACAGTGGGCCGAGATGCTCGGCTACTCCCTCGACGAACTCGACCAACACCTCCGAACGTGGGAGACACGCGTTCATCCAGATGATATCGACGATGTCGAAGCTGCACTTGACGCGCATATCGACCAGCAAACGGATTTCTACGACACCGAACACCGAATGCAAACTGCTGAAGGTGAGTGGAAGTGGATACGGGATCTCGGCAAGATTGTCGAGCGAGATGATGGCGGGGACCCGATCCGTGCTGTCGGGATCCACCTCGATGTTAATGAGGCCAAGCAGTACCAACGGGAACTTGAGCAGAAAACTGAGGAGCTAAAAGAGCTGACAACCCGGCTTGAAGAGCAGTATCAGACGCTATTTGAGGAAGCTCCCGTGATGGCGGTCGTCACCCGAACGGAGAACGGTCGACCAGTTATCGCGGACTGCAACAACCAGTTTGCAGACACGCTCGGATACGAACCGGCGGCAGTCATTGGAACGGAACTCCCGGAGTTCTACACGCCAGACTCTCGGGAAGCGCTGATTGACGGTGAGGGATACGAACGGTCCTTGAAGGGTGAATTCACCAGAGAGCCCTGTGAGTTGGTGACTGCTGAGGGGGAAGTCGTGGAGACAGTGTTGCGGTCAGTCCCGCGAAAAGACGAATCCGGTGATGTCGTTGGTACGATGGCGATGTACATGGACATCACGGAGCGGGAAGAGGTAAAGCGGGCTAACGAGCGTCTGGAGGAGTTCACTAGTATCGTATCCCACGATCTCCGGAATCCGTTGAACGTCGCTTCGGGGCATCTGGAACTAGCGCGTGAGGACTGTGAGAGCCCACATCTAGAGACTATTGAGCGAGCGCACGGCCGGATGGAAACTCTCATCGTGGATCTCCTCACGCTGGCCCGTGAAGGAGAGGACGTTACTGAAAGGGAACCAGTGAATATCGCAGCCGTAGTTGCAGAGTGTTGGGAAAATGTTGAAACGGCCGAGGCCTCGCTTACCCTCGAAAGTGAACGGACGATAGTGGCTGATGAGCCTCGACTCAAACAACTATTTGAGAATCTCATTCGAAACGCGGTCGAACACGGTGGCAGTGCTGTGGCCGTAACAGTCGGCGAACTGACGGACGGCTTCTACATCGAGGATACTGGACCAGGAATTTCAGAAGATGACGTTGAGACCGTGTTTGAGGTGGGGTATTCAACAAATGTTGAGGGTTCCGGGTTCGGACTGAGTATTGTGCAACAGGTCGTTAAGGCTCATAATTGGAGCATTGGCGTTACTAGAAGCTCGGACGGGGGTACGCGCTTTGAGATTACGGGCGTTGAGTTCACTGCCGAATGATTGCCCTGTTATCGGAGACGACCTTAGGCTCAGAGAGATGAGGTCTATCGGGTTGTGCCACTATCGACGGCGTCGAGATCGGGCTCGTCGAACTCGAGGGCTTCCGCGACAGCTTCGGGAAGCTCCGGACGGGGCGCCGATTCGTGGCGCTCGATTTTCTCGGTCTTCCGCGTGTTTTCGTAGAAGGCCCGTGCAACCGGGAGGCCACGGAGATACTTGTAGTCGTGGAGGACCTCGACGCCTCGCTCTGTGAATCCGTAGAACTGGGAGGGGAGATCACGTGTTCCCTCGCTTGGTTCGTACGTGTAGCGTGCAAGGAGCCCTGCATCGATCAGCGTCTCCAGCTGGTCTTTGATGGCCGCCTGGCTCTTCCCAGTCATATACTCGAGTTCGGCGAGCGACATCAGATGGGTGGGGTGGCCCAGCAGCTCCTGGATGATGAGATGGCGCGTGTCCTGGGACAGCAGCTTGAACAGCCGCTGCTGTTCCGCGAACGGCCCTGCATCGGCCGCGCCAGTGTCGGTTTCGCTCATACGTGATGGTACGAGGTATGGCGCTATAACAGTTAGGTTCATCCAAGTTGGTGAAATTAGAAAAAACCAAAGTGGTACAGAAGCGATAAGGTGGTGTAGTTTGAATCAGCAGCAAATGACCGACCCAAGCCCTCCGCCGGACGCTGGGGAGATTATGACCGTTATTCACGAGGCCGTCGGGGGCATCGAACTTGAACCAGCTGAGAAACGGGAGATCTGGCGATTTACACAGCGCGAATTGCCGTATCTCTGGAGTCAGCGGACGTCGTATTTCATCCTGGGGAGCTATCGCGACCCCTATATCCGCCGGCTTCGCGCCGTCCAAAACGAACTCACGAAGCAGCTCGGTGCCTATCCGTTCATCATGGGAGATCTCCTCGAACTCCCGACTGACCGGCTCAATACGTTTGATATCATGTTTTCGTTGCTCGCGACATACAGCGACTACATTGTCGGCGTCTTCGAGAAGGAGAGTGGTGGGGAAGCTCCTGAATTGGGCGAGATCGATGACCCGCCGTATTTCGACAAGTCGTACGTGTTCCCGCGTGATTACGCGTGGGTGACTGACGAGAACCTTGATTCGAAACAGCACGTCATTCAGGCCGCTCTCGAGATGGCGTTCGCAGACGAGTTGCCGGCGGATGAAGTCCAATCAAAAGTCGAGTCGCTCGTTGATCGCGCCAAAGAGAGCGGACTCGACATCGGCGAACAGGAGGTTTGGGATGTGATCGACGACCGGGCAGATGAGGGCGAAGATCCGGCAACGTACAGTTGGGTCCATCTCAACAAGTTCCGTAAATTCGAACTCCACGATCGGTGCTTCAAGTGGACGACAGAGGACGAACTCCGAACTGTCGTTGACGAACTCCCGTCCCCGACACCACGTCCAGAGTGGGAAGAGAGCGGGGAACGGTGAACTATTCGTTCGGCTACACAGTCATCAGAATGAGTCGGCTCGGTAATTTACTCTCGGGTAATCGGAACAGCATCGAAATGTGTCTTTCGAGAACTAAAACGCCGAACCAACCATTTCTCAAACTGTTTCAGTCACACCGACGCAAACAGCGTATAAATAGGCTCAATCGTTCGCCTTTGGATGAAACCAGCTTATCTCAACACTGCGACTCTATCTAATCCTAGGAGTTAAACAACAAATGTCTATTATTCTGGGCGGTTAGATAGTTAACTAGCAATGGCCTTACATTCCGATCCGAGCCGGCACCGGGGCTGTGGGCGGACTCGAATCAGCACCGAGAGGAAGTATTGCTGTCGCTCGGTGTTCGAATAATGGCCTCTTCACCATCCGTTCTGGACTCGTCGACGGTGTTGCTCGTCGGGACAGACGACTGGCTCTCGCAATTCGCTACGACGCTCGAGAGGCGGACTGATGCCAGCGTACAACACGTTCGAACCAAGCCAGAGGCCATCGACACCATCCGAACGCGTCCCACGGACTGCCTCATTTGCGGATACACCCTCGATGAGACGGCCGGCCTCCAACTCCTCCGAGAGATACGTGAGGAAACGTCTGTGCTCCCAGTCCTCCTCGGGACTACTGCCGGGAGCGAGGCCATCGCTAGCGAGGCTATCAAAGCCGGCGTCACAGATTACATCGCGCTCACAGAGCCGCCAGCACAGATGACCGACGAACTCATCGAACGAACCGAGCGTGCAATCCGGGCCGCACAGCGGTCGGCCACGCAACGGGACCGGGCCAGACAGTTCGACGCGATCTTCAACGATTCGCGAACCGCGACGTGGGTGCTCGACCCGGATGGTGCGCTTGCCCGTGTGAATGAGACAGCACGAAAGATGGTGGATGAAGCCATCGATACGCTCGTCGGCGAACCGTTCTGGACGCTTCCGTGGTGGTCACAGGCCGATACAACGAACACGGATGTCCACCAACTCGTGGAGAAAGCACAAGACGGGACGTTCGGCAACGCGGTCGTCCCACAGCCGCCAGACGTCGATGACCCGCGCGTTATCGACCTCTCCGTGCGCCCCGTCGAAAACGAGCGCGGCGATCTCGTCTCGATCGTTGTCGAAGGCGTCGATATCACCGAGCGCGTCGAACTCGAGCGGAATCTCAGAGAGTCCGAAGAACTGCACCGGGTCACGCTCAACAACATGACCGATACCGTGCTCATCACAGACGAAGCCGGCGAGTACACCTACGTCTGTCCCAACGTCCACTTCATCTTCGGCTACACAGTCGATGAGATCCGTGACCTCGGGACGATCGACGACCTTCTCGGCGACGACCTCTTCGACCGGGAGGAGCTCGCAGAAGACGGCGTGCTCAAGAACATCGAGACGACGGCGACCGATAAAGCCGGGCGCAAGCACACGCTCCTCGTCAACGTCCGCGAAGTCTCAATTCAAGACGGGACCCTTCTCTTCAGCTGTCGTGATATCACGAAACGCAAACAACGCGAGGAAGCCCTCGCCACGCTCCACGAGACGGCCCGCGATTTCCTCTACGCCGAGACCCACCAGGAAATCGCCCAGCACGTCGTCGACGACACCCCTGGTGTGCTCGATATCGATGCGAGTGCCGTCTATCTCTTCGACGGTGAGGCGAACAACCTTCGGCCCGCAGCCCACTCAGCGACGATGACCGAGCTGAACGGGCCACTCCCGACCGTGCACGCCGACGGGGAAACGCTCCCGAGCTACAGTTTCGTCGAAGACGAGGCTCTGTTCTTCGACGACGTTCACGACGCAGACCGGCTCGAAAATCCAGCAACTGATCTCCGAAGTGCGGCCTACATCCCACTCGGCAATCACGGTGTGTTTATCGCGGGCTCGAACCAGGTCGAAGCGTTCGACGAGGTGACGCGAGAATTGGCCGACCTGCTCGCAGCAACCGCCGAGGCAGCCCTCGACCGCGTCACACGGGAATCACGACTCCGCGAGCAAGACCGAACACTCCAGGCACAAAACGAGCAACTAACCGCCCTGAATCGCATCAATGAGACGATTCGAGAAATCGATCAAGCCCTCGTCCAGGCGGAGACGCGCGAGGAAATCGATCACACGGTCTGTGAGCTGTTGACTGCCGACGACCGGTTCCGATTCGCTTGGATCGGGACGATTGACCCGACGACTGACACCCTGGAGCCTCGTGCCTGGGCCGGGACCGAACAGGGGTACTTGGATAGTCAATTGTTCACCGTCCAGAAGTCGGGTGCAGAACCAGCCGGACAAACCGCAGCCACTGGCGATGTGACGATGGTGACGAACGTCGCTGCTGGTCTCCGTGATGAGGCGTGGCGGAAAGACGCCATCTCTCGTGACTACCTGTCCGTGTTGAGCATCCCGCTCGTATACAACGACCTTACCCATGGTGTGTTGACAGTGTACGCACCGACCCAGGATGCGTTCGACGAGACAGCGATGGCTGTCCTGGGGGAACTCGGCGAAACCATCGCGTCCGCCCTCAGTGCGATTGAACGGAAGAATGCGTTGCTCACGACGTCGATGACACGTGTCGAATTTACCATCGACGACCCGAAGTTTGTCCTCTCACGACTGGCACAGGACGCGGAGTGCACCCTCTCGTATCAGGGGGGCGTCCAGCAGTCCACGGAAGGCAGCTACGTGTTCGTGACCGTCGAAGACCGGGCGGTAACTGATGTGGTAGACGCCGCCTCGCAGCTGGTCGGTGTCGACGACGTGCAGCAGATCAGTGCGGATGGGGAAGGGGGCGTTCTCCGGCTCCGGCTCACACAACCGTTCCTGGCCTTGGAGATGGCTGATCACGGTGCCGTCTTCCGCGAAGCGACCGCTGATCCGACCACGACGACGCTCGTCATCGATATCCCGGACAGCATCGACGTCCGAACAATCACACAGCTCGTCCGTGAGACGTTCGCTGGCGTCGAGCTGCGCGCCAAGCAGACGCTCGATCAGACCGCTGAACACAATCTCTACTCGAAGTTCCTCGATTCAGTAACCGAGCGGCAACTGGAGGTGATCCAGACGGCGTACTACAGTGGGTTCTTCGAGTCGCCCCGTGAGAGCACGGGCGAAGACGTAGCGGAGACACTCGGCATCTCCCCACCCGCGTTCTATCAACACGCCCGGACGGTCCAACGGAAACTGTTTGCTGCACTTTTCGAAGAAAACAATCACCCGGTGGCGGCCTCCACGGTGAAAGTTCAATAACAAACACCTTGATTGAAGCGTTGTTTGGTAATCAACAGCCGATTACTCCCTTATACACTTATTACACCTGTCTAGAGTGCGCCACTCCACCTGGCGACACTCGTGAACTCACAATGAAAGATGTCGACTCTGGATCAGACGAAGAAACCCCCTACGAGTGCTTCGAGTGTGGCAATATCATCATCGCGGAGGATAGCCCTGGCCAGTGCCCCGACTGTAGCGGCCCGATGCGAAACCGTCGTATGCCACTCGAATGACCATGGCATCGAAACCTGATAGCACCCACGACGATTCAGACGACAAGGCAGCTGATTCGACCGAACCCGAATCGGCGCTCGAAACCGCACGCCGCCAGCTCTACCATGCTGCCAGCTATCTCGATATCGACCAGAACATCGTCGAACGGCTCAAATATCCCAAAAAGGTCCACGAGGTGACGATCCCCATCGAACGGGATGACGGCACGGTCGAAGTGTTCACAGGCTACCGCGCGCAGCACGACAGCGTCAGAGGGCCATACAAGGGCGGGTTGCGATACCACCCGGACGTGACCAGAGACGAGTGTGTCGGCCTCGGCATGTGGATGACCTGGAAGTGTGCCGTCATGGACCTCCCGTTCGGCGGAGCCAAGGGTGGTGTCGCCGTCAACCCGAAGGAGCTGAGTCCGGAAGAGAAGGAGCGGCTCACCCGTCGGTTTACACAAGAGATTCGCGGCGTTATCGGGCCCAACCAAGATATCCCCGCCCCGGATATGGGGACGGATCCGAAGACGATGGCGTGGTTGATGGACGCGTACTCGATGCAGGAAGGCGAAACGACACCGGGCGTCGTCACCGGAAAACCGCCAGTGGTCGGCGGCAGTGAAGGCCGTGAAGAAGCTCCTGGACGGAGCGTTGCGATCATCTCGCAGTTGGTCTGCGAGTACTACGACTGCCAGCTCGAGGATACCACCGTGGCAATTCAGGGGTACGGGAGCGTCGGGGCGAATGCGGCCCGACTCCTCGATGAGTGGGGCGCGACCATCGTCGCGATCAGCGACGTGAATGGAGCGATGTACGAACCAGATGGAATCGATACGGCATCAGTTCCGTCCCACGACGAAGAGCCGGAAGCCGTCACCACATACGCCGACACCGTGATTTCGAACGAGGAGCTTCTCACCCTCGACGTCGACGTCCTTATTCCGGCCGCCCTGGGGAACGTGATTACCAAAGAGAACGCGGAAGCGATCGCCGCCGATCTCGTCGTCGAGGGTGCTAACGGCCCGACAACGTCCACGGCTGATTCGATGCTCGCCGACCGGGATGTCGCCGTGATTCCCGATATTCTCGCCAACGCAGGCGGTGTCACCGTGAGCTACTTCGAGTGGCTGCAGGACATCAATCGGCGAGCGTGGTCACTCGAACGGGTGAACGATGAACTCGAGGCGGAGATGCAGGCCGCTTGGGATGCGGTTCGATCGGAGTTCGAGCAACGCGACGTTACGTGGCGTGATGCAGCCTACATCGTGGCGCTGTCCCGCATCGCTGAGGCGCATGAAGCACGTGGGTTGTGGCCGTAGTCAGATGTCCCACCCCGAACCGGATCACGTCGCGGTTGCGAGACCGTGGTCCGGCGCGTATCCTGGGACAGCAGCTTGAACAGCCGCTGCTGTTCCGCGAACGGCCTTGCATCGGCCGCACCAGTGTCGGTTTCGCTCATACGTGATCGATGTCGGTGTTGAACTCATAGCGGCCGTCGACGGTCCCCACGAGCTCACGGTCGCGAAACCGCTTGAGGACGCGGTTGACCGTGTTACGGTAGTTGTCGCTCCGGTCGGCGATCTCGGAAAACAGGTCGCGGCTGGTCGAGGTAGTACAGCACCTCGAGTGCCTTGCCGGTCAGCAGCTTGGGGAAGTGGATGTCGGAGTGCTGGCGAACGAGGTCCTGGTAGCGTTCGACGGCGCGAGCATCCGACGTAACGACTCGTTTTCGCCGGCCGTCGCGTTCCGTGTAGACGAGCCCCTTCTCAACGAGGTCGGCGACGGCACGAGAGAGGCAACTCTCGCTGTGGTCGAGCTTCGTCGCGAGTACAGAGATCGTGTTGCCGCGGACGACCGTGGCGAGGACCTCGAGTTCGATGGGCCGGAGCAGGGTGTAACAAAGTACGAAATTTGTATATGAAGAAGTTTCGAGTAGTGTTACAGTCCGCGGCGCGGGAGCTGCCTCCATCGTCTTAACCAACAATACTATGGATTCGCGGGCCATGTTGGTTAACACGGAGGAGTCGATGTCCGACAAACTCCCGACCCCACCGGCGAATCTTCCGACGGAGATCGTTGACGCCCTCAACAAAGCCACACCGGAGCATCTTCGGGACGCTGCCAGCTACGCCGAGGCGTTGGCCGAACACATGGAGCGGGAAGCTCGTCCCGAGGAGGAGGAGGTGGACGTGGCGGACGTGGAGGAGCGCCGCGATGACCTCCCTGACGACGTGCCGGCGAAGGCAACGATCACGATCAAGGAAATCAACGACAACCGCTACTACTACTGGCAGTGGCGGGATGGGGATTCAGTGACGTCGAAGTACAAAGGACCGGTACACCCGGACGAGTAGCTCGACCCGAGTGGGGAGGCACCCACCCCACCGTTTCCAGTATTCTTGTCCGAAAGATCCTCCCAAGGTGAGGTCGATACTGGGGAGACACACCACTGTTCAAATGAAATCTCATCTGGAGGACCCCGAATAGCCGGTGAATCACGCCTAGAATATAAAGTAGTGTTAATATAACAACAACACTCTATAGGAAAGACGCTAGAGCATCTGAAACGACTATTCACTTACTACTACTTTACTGGTTCACCTAGTTATATAATATACGCGAGTCGTCACCGCTGAGTGAGTACCCGTCCTGCTCTATCGGATACTCCGTAAACCATCGAGTACCGTCCCTGACCCGACCGAAACACTACCCGCCACCCATTCGACCCATATCATTTGAACAGTGGTGTGTGTGTGTCCTCCCAAGACACCAGCCACAGCGGACCGTGCAATTCACCCCAACGAGCCATCTCGGGACGCTTGTCGACTGATTACATTTGAACAGTGGTGTATAATGGCCGTATCATTTGAACGTCGGTGTGGTCACATCCCCGAACCACTGAGCGACAGCATCCACTGGTTTAACGGGACTCTTCGTGGTAAGGGCAAGAGCTAAGTCGATTTCATTTGAACACCGGTCTCATGACGGACAGCGTCTCCGAGGGCGAGTTCAACACCCTCGGTGACTACGCCGACGAGCACGGCGTTGCTACGCCACAACAGCGGCCCGAACGGGATGATCCGCTATCGGTGCTCGACGAGGAGGACCCGATATTCCGTGATGAGTCGATCCTTCGGATCGAGCATATCCCCGATGCCGGGAAGATCGTCGGCCGCAACCGACAAATCGAGGCGATCGCTCAACGGATGAAGCCGGCCCAGCAGGGGAACTCCGGGAAAGGTACCATTGTCCTCGGGAAAAGCGGCTCCGGGAAAACACTCGTCACGCGCTACGTGAGTCGCGAGGTCCAGGGACGGGCAGCTGACAACGACGTCCGTGTCGGCCGCGCGGTTGTTGACTGCCGCCAGCGCCGCTCGGAGACGCAAGCCGTGATCGATATCGCGAACCAGCTCAACGATCCGCAGGCAACCGACATCTCGATCCCGCTGAAGGGGATCGCAACCGGCGATTACTATGATCGGCTGTGGCGAATCGTCGACGAACTGTACGACGCCATTATCATTATCCTCGACGAGCTCGACCGACTTTCACCACAAGAGGAGATGGGGTCGGCCACACGCCACCAGGACGCCGATGACTCCCAACTGTTGTATGAACTTTCGCGAGCAGGCGAAATGGAAAACATCGATGCCGGATTGACGATCTTCGGAATCTCGAATGACCTCAAATACGGCGATCGGCTTGATACGCGCGTCGAGTCGTCGTTCGCCCCCGAGGAAGAGGTCTTCCCGTCCTACGACGCGAACCAACTTCGTGATATCCTCGAGAAACGACGTGATGCATTCCACGACGATGTGCTCACTGATGACGTGATCCCGCTCGCGTCTGCGTTCTCGGCTCAGGACCACGGCGACGCCCGCCGAGCGATCGACTTCCTGCGGCTAGCCGGCGAGATAGCTCGAGATACCGGTGCTGATCAAGTAACCGAGAACCACGTCCGGGCCGCCAACGATGATACGGATGTCTCTCGGATCCAGGATCTTATCGATGGCACACCGACGCAGGTCCAGATCGCGCTCACGGCACTTGCTGCGCTTAGCGAGGTGACGAACGACAACGTGACCGAGTTCAAAGCCGGCGAGGTCCACTCTGTCTACAAACTCTTCGCGAACGATATCGATGCAGAGGCACACACACAACGATACGTCACTGACCTGTTGCGTGAGTACGACACCATGAAACTCCTCTCGATGGAACGAACTGGTGACGGCTACGCGAGTGGGAATGCACTCTGGCTCGAACTCCTTGACGATCCCTCCCTCATCCTCCGGTCGGTCGGGGCTGAATCCCGGCTCCGCGAGCTTCGATTTGATGCTGAGATGCGCCAGGCTGTTCTACAGCGGTTGTCGCGGTAGCCACGCGTCAGACACACCACTGTTCAAATGAAATCTCGTCGATGTGGGGTCTCACAAGAAGATTGGATCCCTCCGCTGGGACCACTGAGGACACCGATGTTCAAATGAAATCCAAAACTAGAGTTGTTTTGGTTTTGCCACACTATTGAGACACCTGAACAGTAGGGGGATGGGTCCAACAGAGGAGGTGATGTCCTCGATATACAACTGGGTCGATCGCTGCCTGGCTTCCTTTCCCTGATAGAGTTACGAGCGCATACCCCCGTCTTCAGGCGGGGATCAAGCGGACAATAGCGTACACATCCACCGGCGACACTACAGCCGGATTTCCCACCTGCTACAGTAGTTTTAACACACAACAGAAGCATAGTGTGTGATACGGATGAAGACCACACGGCACGCGACCTACAACCTCAACTACCACATAGTGTGGTTGCCGAAGTACCGGAACTCGGTACTCGTCAACGAGGTCGCAGACCGTGTGCGAACCATCCTTCACGAGATAGCCGACGACAAGGGTCTCGAAGTTCTCGACCTGACCGTACAACCCGACCACATCCACCTGGTCGTCAGTAGCCCGCCGAAACACGCCCCCTCGCTTCTCGCCAACTGGTTCAAAGGCATCAGTTCGCGGAAGTACAACCATCGCCACGCCGACCACGACGGCGAGAAGATCAAGTGGGCGAGAGGCTACTACGCAGGAACAGCTGGCCACGTCTCCAGCGAGACGATCACGAACTACATCCAGCAACACGAGGAGGGAGATTCGTGACCGAACTCACGAAGACGCTGGAGCTGAAACTGGTAGAGCCGAACGCTCACAAGCGGAGGAAACTCCGAGAGACGCGAAAGGCGTACCAGCAGGCGCTTCACGACGCCTTCGACGCCCGCTGTACCACGCAGACCGAAGCGAACGACGTAGTGGTTGACTACGACCTGAGCGGGTACGCGAAGAACGCGCTCAAGAAGTACGTCCCGCAACTCACGACGACGTACAACGCGGGCGAACTTCACGACGACCACCCCGTTCGCTTCACCAACGAAGGGCTACGCCTCGACCACAAGCCCGGGAACGCAATCGAGTGGTACGTCAAAATCCCGCACCACGAAGACTACCACCTCTGGATGCCAGCACAACCAAATCCTGAGCAGCGGGACTGGTTGGAGGCGCTGAACGCTGGCAACGCGGAGATGGGCGAGAGTCGGCTATTCGAGCGGGACGGGGCGTGGTATCTCCACGTCACCGCCACCCGTGACGTGGAAGTTGGTTCCGAGGCGTCCGCCGAAGACCGGACGCCCATCGGTGTCGATATTGGAGAAGCGTCGCTCGTCACGGTGTGTCACCGCGACGACTGTGATTCTCCGACCGCTCCCGAACTGTGGGCCGAGGAGGGGAAGACCGTTCGTCGGCTTCGCAAGACCTACTTCACCGCTACGAGGCGACTTCAAACTCGCGGAAGCGAGCGGCTCGCTGACTCGTTCGGTGACGATCTGTGGAACCAGATCGACGACGTATTCCACCGCGTCACCCGCGAAGTCGTGGAGTACGCGGAGTCCGTCGAGAACCCCGTATTGGTTCTGGAAGACCTGACGTACATCAGAGAGTCGATGGACTACGGCGAGTACATGAATCGCCGTCTCCACGGTTGGGGATTCGCGAAACTCCACGCACAGATCCGGTACAAGGCCGCCGAGAAGGGCATCCTTGTGGAGACGGTGAACCCTCGCAACACGTCGAAGGAGTGCCACGCGTGCGGTGAGGTGGGGTATCGTCCGAAGCAGGCGACGTTCAAATGTACGAACGACGCGTGTTGGGTAGGCGAGTACCAAGCGGACGTGAACGGAGCGGTGAACATCGCGGATCGCTACCTCAGCGGAGAGAGTCGTTCCAGAGAACACGAGAACGACGATGACTCGGCTGAGGATGGGGGGCGTTTGACCGCCCCACAAGACAGCCAAGCTGATGCTGAACCCCAGCAGGAGACGCTTGGAACGTATGCGTCTTGAAACTACAGGGCCGCACTCGGCCTGAAATCCCGTGGCGGGATTCCCGCGCCTGAAGGCGCGGGAGGAGGTCAATTTAGATCGCGTTCACCGGTGTCTGATAGACGCCATTCCCAGAAGTAGCGATAACCAGTGGCGTGTCGCTTCCGAATTTCAGGGAAGCGCCCATCTATCGCGCTCACAGATATATGAGTCACACAAAGATATATTGATAGCGAGTCCGTGCGTACCAGTATGAGCGAGTTCGATCCAGCTCCTGACTCAGCGCGTGAGCAGCCTCGGTGGCAGGAGGGGACGGACACATTTGGTCGCGTCTACGACGTGGTGCTTGGGCTCACCTCACCGACAGCATACACCGAGGTCGCAGAGCTCGCCGATTGCTCTCCGAACGCGGCGAAAAAGCACCTTGATCGCCTCACGGAGATGGGCATTGCTCGCGCCGATCGCGAGAGTCGTCCAGCTAAGTACGACCGAAACGACGGCTATCTCGAATGGCAAGAGGCGAGTCAGATCGCCGCTGACCTTTCTATCGACGAGATCATCGACCGCGTCGAAGCACTCGAAGAGCGACGGGCGGACTACGAGTCACAGTTCGGGACAACTGATCCGGCTACCGTCTCCGTGTTCGATGGTGGGGATCACGAGACGATCCACGACCGAATGAACGCTGTGAGTGAGTGGCAGGGTGTAGTTCGAGATATCCGGCTGTACGAGCTCGCCCGGCAACTCTCACAGAACGATGGCCACCTGATCCCCGCGTAAGATGAATCCACCTCCCGAGGATTCGGTGGCTGGCTCGACTGGCCCGCCCGATCGACAGATCCTGCGCCTTCTGGAGCGACAGTTGATGTCGGACCCAGTCGTTGCTGAGACCAAGTTCGAACCAGACTCGCACGAACCACGGTTGCTGCGAGCACTGCTCGACGCTGGACGGTATCCTGATGTGGTGGCCGCTGCTCGAGTTGATGTCCGGTGGTTCACGACTGGTGATTTCTCGATCCATTATTTCGAAGACCGAGACGACGACAGCCTCTGGGAGTGTCGCTGGGATCGACACCCGAACGCGCATAACGCCCGTCTCCACTTTCACGAACCACCAACGGGGGCTGAAATCTCAAATCTTGACCTTCTCTCGCTCCACCCACTCGATGTCTATTCTACAACGTTCGAGGCGATTGAGCAGCGCATTGAGTCGCTGTGGTGATCGGCGACCGTCGCAACCGGTTCAGTGAATTCGTTTTGTTCGTTTCGCGTAACGAATACAACGATCTCGTTTTCAGAATTGGGGTGCTGCTTAGTTAACCAACATTCCGCGATTATTGATGGCTGATTGTTGGTTAAGAACGTGGACGCTGACGAGATTCCTGCGCGACTACGTTGATGATGCTTCCCTCCGAACTCCTCGATATGTGTGGTCGAAACTCCCTCTTCATCGACCAGGCCGACCTCGAGGCTCGCTTCGATGCCCAGGTTGTCGCGGACGGCGGGTATTCACCTCGATACAATATCACGCCTGGCGACAACCTACACATCATCACGGCTGAGGCTTCCGACGAGATAGACGCCTACCACTGGGGGCTGATTCCGTTCTGGGCGGACCAGCCCGAGGAGGGTATCATCAACGCCCGCTCCGATACTGCCGATGAGAAACGCGTCTTCGAACAGGCGTGGGAATCCCGCCCCTGTCTGGTTCTCTCGTCGGGGTTTTACGAGTGGAAAGCGCCGAACGGCGGGTCGAAACAGCCCTACCGGATTTACCGGGAGGACGACCCCGCGTTCGCGATGGCCGGGCTCTGGGAGGTCTGGGAGGGCGACAACGAGACGATTTCGTGCGTCACGATTCTCACAACGGAACCGAACGACCTGATGAACTCAATCCATGACCGGATGCCGGTCGTCCTCCCACAAGACGTCGAGTCCGACTGGCTCACCGCAGATCCGGACACACGCAAGGAGCTGTGCCAGCCATATCCGAAAGAGGATCTAGACGCCTACGAGATCTCGACGCGGGTCAACAACCCCGGCAACGACGATCCTCAGGTCATCAAGCCGCTGGACCACGAGCAATCAGGCCTCGGTGAGTTCAACTCTGGATAGGTGACGGCGTCACGGTCACTGTATCGGCGACTTAGCTGCCGAATCGATGAGCGAGTACTCTCATTACGTGACGTCGAGCTTGAGGTCCTCGTACATTCGGTCGAGCATCTCGAGCCCCGACTGGAACTGGGCAGAGTTCTCACGCATATACTCGATTGTCTCTGCTCTCGGGATCACCGGGTACCCTTCGACGTGCTCGATATCGAGTGATGTGCGTGGCTCGAGGACGATCTGCAGCGGACCGTCCAGTTCGTCTCCGGGCTGTCGCTCGACTGCGGTTGGGAGGTCGAAGGACTCAATGAACGCCTCCCAAGCGTCGATGTCCTGCTCACGAACAGCGAGGAACAGCGGATAGTCATCCGGATTCCGCCCAACTTGGTAGCCGCCCTGGGTCCACACGTAGACGGCGTCGATCCGGGTGAATGCGAATGGCCAGTAGCCGAATTGTGGGATGACGTATGCCTCCTCGATGGAGGGTGGACTGACGCCGGCGCTGGCAGCAACGAGCTCGTGGGCTGCGTCGCGTACGTGTTCGTTGACGACACTGAGACCGTTGTCATAGGTAACGTAGCCTGCGTCTTCGAGCCGATTGACGGCCTGTCTCACCGTCTCGTAGGGCGTGTGGAGGTTTTGGGCAACACGACGGATGGAGTCTCCACTCTCGATGGCGAGGATAGTTTGTGCCGCCGTATCGTCGAGCACCTCATACATCTGGTGGTTACCAATAATCCGGTAACTCTTAAAAATCTCACTTGACTGACTATGAAGCACGAACTATCTATACGTCTCGATGGTGGCTGTGGCCCTGTCGGAACACTTGTAACGAGTGTAACGAACTAAACGAACTAGACGAACAAAACGAACTGAACGATCAGAATGAGCAATAACGAAAATGTTGAACGAATTCTGTGGAACGAACTCGTTGAGGATGGGTTGGTTGCCCTTACTCGATGAATGAAACGAGAGATATGATTAAAATGAACAAAACGAACGCATTCCGAGGCACGAACGGGTTTAGGCTGACCTGGTTGCGCTGTATTCGATGACCAGGGTGAGAGAAACGAAGGTAACGAACAGAACGAATGTGTTGATTAAAACGAGTGTATTTGCTTCAACGAGCGTAACGAACAATTGGTTTTAACATCGTAGTAATCCATTCACCGAGCGAAATACCCTCACCGAGCCAAACGAACAGAACGACAATAACGAACGAAACGAACTCAACGAGCTAAACGAAAGAAATGACCGACACCAATACCGCACGAATCACTGTAGCGAATCAGAAAGGAGGCGCGGGGAAGACGACTGATGTCATTCATACTGGCGGTGCACTTTCCGACCGGGGACACGAAGTCCTCCTGGTCGATATCGACTATCATGGAGGTCTCACCTGCTCACTCGGCTACAACGACCTGTATTACGACACCGACCGCACAACGCTATTCGACGTGCTGGATTTCGATCAGATGGAGTCGGTGAACGATATCATCGTCGAACACGAGGAGTTTGATATTCTCCCCGCGAGCGAGAAGCTCGCGAACAACAAGAACATCCAGACGTTGCTCGAGGCGCCGAAGAGTCGAGAGCGACTGGAGATGACCCTCGACGAACTCAATGATGACTACGACTACATCATCGTCGACACGCCGCCCTCCCTGAACGTTCTCACCGACAACGCTCTCGTCGCGACAGGCAATGTCGTCATCCCCGTCATTCCCGAGAAACTCAATGCCAACAGTCTCCAGATTTTCGCAAAGCAGCTGAGCTCTCTCGAACAGGCATACGGAGACATCAATCGGCTCGCAATCGTCTGCAACCGCGTCGAGCAGAACGCTGAACATCGCGACACCATCGAGGAGATTAAATCGGCGTATTCGCTCCCGATTTTCGAGATTCCGAAGCGTACCGATCTCTCCCAGTCGATCGGCGAAGGTGTGTCTGTCTTCGGCTTCGGCAAAGAGAATCAGCGCGTTGAGGATGCCCGCGAACTGTTCAATGAGATTGCGGACCTGTTCGATGAGACATTCGAGAAGACAGCGCCTGAGAAGGTGGAAGCATGACTGACGGCTGGGGCGATGCTTCCGGTATCGAGGGCAACTACGAAGCGGAGGACGATGAGGCTGATTCCAGTGAAACAGTGGAAACCAGTTCATCGACCGAAACAACCGAAACGACAGAATCGACAACAACGAATAAAACGAACGAAACGAACGAAACGAACGAAACGAAGACAAACATCAAGGACGAGTGGAATGGGCGGACGATCTACATCCCGGACGAGGTCCTCGTCGAGATGGAGGATACTTACCTCGAGTCCCAGCTAAAGCTCCGAAAAGCGGGCCAGGACGAATTCAAGAAGAACCGCCACTTCTACCCGTTACTCGTCCAGTTCGGTGTTGAGGCGCTCTCTGATGCGGATGCTGAGGAAATTCAGGCTCGGCTATCGCAACTTGGCGACAAATAACTCAGCTCAAATTGAGTCACGTGATTTCTGAAATATGGGTTCATATAGTGTTGGAATTTGGCGCTAGGAGATTCTAAACCCCTGAATCTTGTCGATAGGTCGTATACATGAGTGCTCCACGGCGGAAATCAGAGACTCAACCTGAGCGAGCCATAAACTAATAAGCGCTATATCAATGTCTGGTGCTGAAGACACAGAGTTTCGGAGTTTGGGATCTGATGCGTGCCTTATTTTCACGACATGTGAGTACGGATAGGCTTTCGTCTGCCGATTAGGAGACGGCCATGAAGTATGTTGCTCAGAAAAGTTTTCTGAGTGATACAATTATAGAACCGCAAGATTGCTCCTGTTTCATAGGCTCTTCGCAAGAACAGAAGGCACGCATCGAATCCATCCTCCGAGGTTGTGGGGTGTACCGCCCCGAGAATTTAGTATAGCGGTATATAGTTTATACTGTTCAGATCAACGCCGTATCTCCCCAAATCAGGCTCAAAATGTGTTGAGGAGATGGATCTCATTATTGCCCAGTCCACTTTTGCTTAACCTTCTAAGCGCAAGTGGTTTCTAGTACCCCCGAGCCCTTGCGTGAGCCGAATGGCTACCGAAGACGGAATCAGGGGTTCACGGGTCGAGTCCGGGCATCCACGAGTCTGGAGGGTGATCTCGACGCATTAGTCGGCCACGTGGCGAAGGCGATTCCGGACGAGACCGGGGGGAGGTCCATCTTGTCGTCGGCGACTTCGTCGAGCGAGCGCAACGCCGCGGCGCCGAGGACGTCCGAGATATCGGCCAGCGGCGGCTCGAAAGTACGCCGACCACCTCGCCAGGCGGTCGTGGGCTCGCGAGGAGGACCCGGACGCGGGGATCACCGGGCGAACGGCCCACCAGTACTACGCGCTCGTCCGCTCGTTCTGAACGTTCCTCGTCGATCGCGACGCCTTCGAGTCAAACCCCGCCGCGTCGGAGGTGGCCGAAGACGCCTCTCCGACCCGTCGGTCGGTGTAAGTGGGGACGACGACCAGCAGTTCTAGAGTGTAACGACGCGCGAGTCGACGTCCGGTGGATGGACTTGCGGACAGAGGACGCGATCGACCATGGTTGGCTCGACGCAGATCGGGCGACCCGCGACCGCGCGATCGTTGCGACGCTCGCCTACTCCGGGGCGCGAGGTTCGGAGTTATTCCGCGACCCCCAGAACACGCGCCGGAGCGGGTTGCGGTGGCGCGACATCGATCTCGATGAGGGCGTCCTCCGGGTCTACGGCAAGAGCCAGGAATGGCAGCGGTCGCCGCTGTTGAACCCTGGAGTAGAGCGCCTGCGAGCGCACCGCCGCCGGCAGGATCCGCCGACCGACGACTGGCCTGTCTTCCCGACCGCCCACTTGCCGAGCCTGTACAACGCGGTCCGCGAGGCCGACGGCGTCGTGGCGGAGACCGCAAAGGACACCGTGTGGTCGCTCCTCCGGGAGCACGAGTTGACGCCGCCGGCGCTGTCGACCACCGGCGCGCGGACGCTGTTGAAGCGGCTGCCGTCTGAGAGCGGGATTACAGAGGGCGGCGAGCCACGGCTCCCAGCATGGGCTCGGCGACTCGAGACTCCACTCTCCATCGTTCCAACTGTGTAATCGCGCTCCGTACCACGGATAGTAATGCGCTCCGACATCTCGGACAGTGTCAGGTTTTACTGCTCGAACGACGACTGTCCCAACTTCTTGGTCACCGACCGTGACAGTTTGAGTCCCCGTGTCAGGTGGTGTAGTTGTTAATTTGATTTGAGTTGTCTCACCGGGGGTGAGCGTTACCTTCTGCGATTCCAATTGCTGGCCATTGACAGACAACGGAAGGGTACGAGTGAGCTCCTCATCTCCCGTACCCTCGATGTCAATAGTTACTGAAATCGACTCTCCCTGAACGAGATCCGTTTGGTCGAGCGTCGCTTCGATGATCGCAGCTTGATCGGCTGCAGTATCTGATTCTGCGCCTGTTGTCGTTGTGTCCTGAGTCGACTGTATACGTGTCTCATCGCTGTTGTCGGTAGACGGCTGCCTACAGCCTGCGAGGATACTCCCACCGAGCGTAGCCGATATCGATAATATAAACCGACGGGACCGCTCTTCAGGCATAGTTCGGTATGAGGACGTGAGGATTGTAAATATCCACTCTATCAGAACCTAAGAACATTCAGATTACAATATTTTAGACTCTCGGTCAGGCACGCTGATTCCGGCCCTGCACGCGCCATGTAGAATCAGTCAGCTCTGAGAGTTATACTGGTCAGTGTTACTAGTCAGTTAATTCATATGAGAAATGGAAAAACACCGACAGAGAATTGTCGCTGGAGCAAGACACTGATGACAGTGTATGCCCACATCACCAGATAGTCCGTGGAGTGCGACTAGTTCAGACATACATGACGCAATCGCGGAGATCGTTTCGACGAATCGGGAGGCTGCACTTGCGACCGTCATATCGGTTGAAGGATCCGGGTATCGTCGTCCGGGTGCCAAAATGGTCGTCGAACCAAAGGGTTCAGTAGCGGGAGCAGTGACGGCTGGATGTCTTGAGGATTCTGTCGTGGAACTATCGGCCACGGTACTTGATCAGGGTGAGCCACACATCCAAACGTACGACCTTACGAGCAGCGATGATCCCGACGCTTGGGGGCTCGGTCTTGGCTGCAACGGCGTTGTTGAACTGTTGGTTGAACCGATAGACGAGAGTTATCAACCAGTCGTAGACGAACTTCAATCGGGGCGTTCCATGACCGTTATCACGACTCTCGAGTCCTCGGTGTCCAGTACGGTCGCTGGTGACCGAGCAGTCATGGGGGAGAATGAATCAGTCATTCCCAGTGTTCGCGGACTCCCTTCACACATTGTTGATGCCGTCAGATCGTCTGGAGAAGACTTCTCTGCACCGGAAACTCGAACTGTTCAAATCTCAATAGATGGTGATCCAGTTCGCATACTTATCGACCGCTTCGAACCGGCACCCAGACTACTTCTCTTCGGTGGCCAGCCAGACGCGGGACCGGTCGTCAACTTGGCAAACAGCGCGGGGTTTGATGTCCACTTACACACTGCTCGCGGCGGTAACGCGGACCCAGGGCGGTTTCCCTCCGCAAGTGAGGTTACGGCGACGCGACCGTCGGATGTAGGCGATCATGTCACTCGGCCGGACCACACCTATGCGATCGTCATGTCGCATAATTTCGTAGACGATCGACTCGCACTAGAGTCACTATTAGAGACTGAAGTCGACTATATCGGTGTAATGGGTCCAGAAAAGAGGTTTCGTCAACTAACCGACGAGCTACCTATCGACGTGGACAGTAATCGGATCGCTGCCCCTGTGGGATTGGACCTTGGTGGGGACGAGCCAATGGCGATCGCATTCAGCATCGTTGGAGAGCTACTTGCAGCCCACAATGGTGGCAGTGGGAGACCCCTCTCGAAGCAGGACGGTCCCATCCATCCACGGTAACACAGCTAAATCCCGCCACTACGACCGATCATACACGAGATGCGCGATTATACGTTGACGTTCGCGTAGACGGTTACATCGAGGTCATCGATTCCAAGTTTTCGTCGTAGCACCTTTCCTACATTACTCTTAACGATCTCATCGACGAAGACATATTTACGCGGTCGCTTGAAGTCGGCTAGGTCAGAACTTTCGCGACAGTAGTCATCGAGCCGTTCGGCCAGTTCCGAAAGACCTGTTGGCTGGGATCCGGGAACGGTCACAAAGGCAGTGACTACCTGGTTCCAACGTTCGTCCTCGAGGCCGACCACTGCTACCTCGTCGATCTCCTCGTGTCCATCGAGCACGTTCTCAACTTCCACTGGATAGATGTTCTCGCCACCGCTGATGATCATATCATCAACTCGACCGACGACGAACAGATCGCCATCCTCATCTCGATAACCAAGGTCCCCGGTGAAGTACCAGTCATCCACAAACGCCTGCTCGGTTGCATCTGGGCGATCAAGGTATCCGTCGAACGCCTCCGGAGAGGTTGCATCGACGATAATCTCGCCGAGCGTTCCCGGGTCAACGGTACGTTCCGGATCGACTGCCTCGTCGCGCTTTGCGTCTACAACGCGTACTCGCGTGTTGATCCCTGCGCGGCCAGCTGATCCTGATTTTTCGTCGATCCACGAACAGACACTATAGGTGTACACCTCTGTACTACCATAGTGATTGACGAAGACGCTTGGTTCAAACGTGTTCCTCACTTGGGCCTCAACGGATTTGGTCATCGGAGTGCCGGCGTATCCCAACCGCTCGACGCTGGATGTGTCCGTACCCTCGATGGCCTCGGATTTTACCAGGTCGTGGAACACTGTTGGGACCAGATAAAGACTCGTCAACTCCTCTGACTCGATCAGATCAGCGGTTTGTTCAGGTGAGAACGAACGTTGAGCTACCCACGTGCCGCTGAGGATCATGGTTGTGACGAGTGACCGAATCCCCATGGTATGGTATATCGGCATAAGCCCAAGCGTCCGCTCCCCGTCGACCCACTGTGACTGAATCGCATGTGCCTTCGCCGCAGTGTACGTGTTCGTGTGCGTTCGCGGAACACCCTTTGGCTGGCCTGTTGTACCGCTCGTGTGTAGAATGATGCTCGTCGTATCCGGTTCGACCGAAGCCGGTTCATGCGGCTCCGCATCTTCAGCCAGCACGGACTCGTAGGGCGAAGCGTACGTTGGAATATCCTCGTCAATGTAGACGAGGTTGATATCCGAATCAAACGATTCGTGTGCTCCGTCGATCGCCTCACGGCCGATCTCGGAGTAGATGATCACATCCGGATCTGTATTATCCACTAGGAACGTCAACTCGTCGGCAGCCGCCCGAATATTGAAAGGTACGAACACTGCACCGATCTTCTGCACCGCCCAGTAGATCGTTCCCGCTTGAACACGTGGTTGCATAACCACGGCCACGCGATCGCCAGGACCGACGCCGAGGTCTTCCAATCCCTCTACTAGTTGATCGACACGCTCGTTCCAATCGTTGTAGTCGTACTCGACACCCTCATCGGGATCGACGACAGCGGTTCGATTTGGATTCCGTTCGACTGATCGCTGAAAGACTCTTCCCATGTGCATGCTTGACTCTCGCACGACGTTGATGATTCACACGAGGGAGTCCATTAAAAACATTCCGCTGAAATACAACTTGTGTTACAGACATACGCTTGTTCCAAATTAGATAACCCACTGAATCGTCTTCCTCGGTCAGTCGCTGCTCTTCTCGCCCTCTGCTTCTTCGATGAGCGACCACACGCGAGGTGGTTTGAGCGGGAGCGATGTGATTTCCACGCCAAGCGGATCGAGCGCGTCGTTGACGGCGTTCGCGATGGCTGCGGGCGCACCCTCAGTTCCCGCCTCCCCGGTTCCCTTCGATCCCATCGGTGTCTTCGGGGACGGGGTTTCGATGTGGTCAGTCGTTACGTCCGGCGCCTCCTTTGCGGTCGGGACGGCGTAATCCATGAATGTGTCCGTTTGGAGTGTCCCACTGTCGTCATATCTAAGCTCCTCATAGAGACTCCCTGCTAACCCGTGGAAGATCCCTCCTTCCACTTGGCCATCTACGATCTTGGGATTAACGATCGTTCCGCAGTCGTGAACTGCGACGTAATCGAGGATGTCTATTTCGCCGGTTGTCTTGTTCACCTCGACTGCAACGAGTTGCACCCCATATCCGTATGAACCTGAAGAGTTGATCCGATCATCTTCGTCAATCGGCCTTGAGTCGTCCATGCTGAACGTGTGCTGGGTTCGGAGGCCGGGTTCGATATTGTCCGGGAGTTTCGATGGATTCCAGTGAGCCGTCCCCGCGATCTCTCTGATAGATATCGCGCCACCGTCGGGCCCGTGTGCACGACCGTCTTCTAATGATATCATCACGGGATCGACATCCAATATTACGGCCGCGATACGTCGCATCTGTTCGGCGATTTGCTCGCTCGCGTTCTTGACAGCGCTGTGACCGACCGTGGCGAATCGTGAGGAGTAACTTCCCGATGAGACGCTCCACGCTTTCTCGCTTGTGTCCATGCCCGAAACGACGGTGATTGCTTCCGGGTCGACTCCTAGTTCATCAGCCGCGATTTGGGAGGCGGTCGTCTCGTGTCCCTGTCCGCTCGGAGCGGAATCGAGTTCGACCACTATACTCGCGTCGGGTTGCACCATCATCGTGACAGCACTGACGGCACCCGACTTGGGGTGCCCCTTCTCACGCTCTTCCGGCGGGAGGGCCACCGAAACGTATCCCATATTAGAGGCCGACGGGTCGATGATCGCCGCACAACCGATTCCTATGTACCGGTTGTTCGCTCGTGCCCGGTCACGCCGGCCGAGATAGTCCTCGTACTCGAAGAGTTCTTTCGCCCGTTGGAGTGCTTTGCTGTAGCGTCCGCTGTCATACTCTCCGCCTGTCGGTGTCCGATATGGGAACTCATCTTCGTCGATAAAGTTCCGTTCGCGGAACGCAGTCGGGTCCATGCCGACGACATCAGCCATGCAGTCTATGAGTCTTTCAAGACCGAAGTAGTACTGGTGACAGCCGTAACCCCGATTTAGCCCAGCTGGGCATTTGTTCGTCTGAACCGCGCGGAATTCCCCACCGAAAGCGTCGAAGTCGTACGCATTCACGTAATTCCCGAGCGGACGGAACGTGTTACCTGGCTCTGGAGCACGAACGTATGCTCCAAAGTTGTCGTAGAGGTCGACCCAGACGCCTAGGATATCGCCCTCCTCGGATACCGCGCCACGCATACGTTGAGTCCGATCCGTGTGACACGCGCTTGCCTGAAGGTGCTCTCTTCGACTTTCGATCCACTTGACTGGTGCACCGGCCTCGCGTGAGGCTATCACTGCTGCCGCGATGTAGGGGTAAATATGCGCCTTGACACCGAAACTTCCTCCACTGTCGGATGGTACCTTGAACTGTAGATCCGCCTCTGACATCCCCAATGCGCCCGCAACAACAGGATGCATTGTGAATGGGCCTTGGAAGTTTGACCACACAGTCGCGCCGTCACGAGCTGTGTCGTACTCGGCAATGACTCCGTACGTCTCCATTGGCGCACTCGTATATCGGGGGAATTCGAACTCTCGTTCGACAACGTGGTCCGCACGTTCGAAGGCTTCGTCAACAGGACCGTACTCCAATTCGCGGTAGTTGGCGCAATTTCCACTGGGATGGATCTGAGGAGAATCGTCGTCCAGTGCTTCGAGTTCGTCGGTAACCGGATCCAGTCGCGTATAGTCGACGACAATATCTTCCAGCGCGTCGGTCGCACCGTACTTGGTCGTCGCTACAACCATTGCCACAGGCTCGCCGTCGTATCTGACCTTATCAACAGCTAGCGGGTAGTACTCGGGCGGATTCTGGACACCGACTGCGAAGGGATCCATCTGCTCTGCGATGTCTGCGCCCGTAAGGACACACGTCACATCTTCACGGCGTTCTGCGGCCGTGGTATCGATATCGTCGATCTCGCCGTGAGCAACCGGAGACCGGAGGAAGGCCACGTGATGGAGATTCGAAGTCGGCTCAAAGTCGTCCATATACTTTCCTTCGCCGCGTAGGAGGCGGTCATCTTCACGACGACCCATGGGTTCTCCGACCGCGGTCGAGTCAGCATCCGCCTCCGATTCCTCTTGGCGGTCGAGGGCGTTACTCATCGTTTCCCTCGACATCGTCTGCGATTTCACAGTTACACCCTTCACAGGGGGTTGAGTCGATCCCTCCGTCGGCTACCGCTGGTTCATCCTCGCGAAGTCGGGCCGCAGCCCACTCGATACTGTCGACGATCGAGGTGTAGCCCGTGCACCGACAGATATTCCCTGAGATAGCGGACTTTATTTCCTCTCGGGTTGGATCTGGATTCTCTCGAAGCAGAGCTGTGGCTGTCATAAGGAACCCGGGTGTGCAGAATCCGCACTGGAGGCCATGGTTCTGCTTAAATCCCATTTGGAGCGGGTGGAACGTCGTTCCTTCACGGGTTTTCATGGCGACCCCGTTCATTTCTGCGCGTTTTGCAAGTCCCTCGACGGTCGTGATTTCGTCTTCATCGACCGCGGCGGCGTACAGCATACAGGACTTCTTGGGAACACCGTTATGTAAAACGGTACACGCACCGCACTTGCCGACAACGCAGCCCTGATGCGTTCCTGTCAGTCCCACCTCTTCACGTAGGAAATGAACGAGAAGTCGCCGATCTTCCGTCTCCCGGACGTACTCTTCCCCGTTGATTGTCACCGATACAGTCGTTGTTGGTGTGTCGTCGGTCATAGCTCCTCCGTTGCTCGATCGTAAGCACTGCTCAGCGCACGCTTCGCGAACTCTCCTGCCATTGCTTCCTTGTACTCCCCTTCGGAGCCCTCCTCATCCGGTTGAACTGTCTTCTCTACAGCCGTCGCTGCTGCGTTGAGCGCGTCCTCGTCAAGCGTCGTTCCTTTGACGACCGACTCTGCGTCGGTCACGCGGACAAGGGGTCCGACAGCGCCAACGCTTACCCTTGCCTCTGTCACGAGTCCGTCTGTGTCAACTCCCACAACTATCGCGACACCCACAAGGGCGTAATCTCCCGATCGCTCGGCGTGTTTTTCGTACGCACTCCCAACAGCTACAGCATCTGGAACGAGCGATTGGAGTTTCGGTAACCGTGCGCCGGTCAGGATCTCCTCGTCATCCATGTCGACGGTGAACATCCCGAAGTAGAATTCCTCGAAGGGGACCTCCCGGTTACCCTCCGGTCCGGTCAACTCAATCGTAGGGTTCAACACCTTCATAACTGGAAGGTAATCTCCGGAGGGATCTGCTTCGGCGAGCGTTCCGCCGAACGTGCCCTGGTTCCTAACGGGCCAGTCGGCGATCTCTCCGATACACTCGCTGAACAGCCGAACGTGGTCCTGAATCGGATTGGCTTGCTGGATATCGGTGTGTTTCGCTAGCGCACCGATTCGTACTTCGTTTTCATCCTCCTCGACATACCGAAGTTCTTCGATGTCCGTGATGTCGATGAGGTAGTCCGGCGAGGCAAACCTCGTTTTCTGGAGTGGCACGAGACTTTGCCCCCCCGCGAGCAGTTCCGCATCGTCGTACGTTTCGAGCGCGTCGAGAGCTTCTTCGACGGTCCGCACCGAAACGTGTTCGAACTTGCGTGGATACATGTGGCGTCCGTCACGTCAAACATCGACTACGTGATGCACGTCAACATCTAGCTCCCGTTGTTGTAACTCTTTCCGCAGTATTTTCCCGACGTTACTCTTGGTGAACGAATCGATGAAGAAGTACTTTCGCGGCCGTTTGAAGTTGGCCAGGTCGGCGCTGTTCCGACAGTGTTCGTCAAGGGCATTGACAATCTCCTCGTAATTGACCACCTCGGGATCGTTAGCGAGGGTAACAAATGCGGTGACCGCCTGGTTCCACCGTTCACTGGGTCGTCCGACGACTGCGGCCTCCGCGACAGCCTCATGTCCTTCCAAGACCGTTTCGACTTCGATTGGGTAGATGTTTTCGCCGCCGCTGATGATCATGTCGTCGACACGGCCAACGAAGAACAAGTCACCGTCTTCATCCCGGTATCCCAAATCCCCCGTGAAGAACCAGCCGTCGACGAGAACATCGTCATCTCTATTTTCTGTGAGGTATCCGTCGAACGCCTCCGGAGAGGTCGCGTCAACAATAATCTCGCCGAGCGACTCGCGGCCGACGGTCGCGGTCGGATTCGGACCACCGTAGTCACTTGGTTCGACGACACGAACCGTAGTGTTGATCCCGGCATATCCCACGCAATTCGGCTTCTTGGACACCAAGTCACAGATAGCGTGCGTGTACACCTCCGTGCTGCCGTAGTGGTTAACAAAGGTCTCAGGATCGAACTGGGCCTGAATTTCGCGAACGGTTGCTGGACCCATGTTGGATCCAGCGTATGTCACGTGCGCGACCGAGGAAAGATCTGACTCCGACGCGATGTCCGACTGCAGGAGGTCGTGGAACACTGTTGGAACCAGATAGAGACTCGTGATCTCTTCTGTTTCGATCAGATCGGCAGTCTCACCAGCTGAGAACCGGCATTGACAGATCCACTTACCACCGAGGAGGATCGTCGTTGCAAGGGTGTGGATACCCATAGTGTGCGACAACGACATTAGGCCGAGCGTCGACTCACCGAGCGACCAGGAATTCTGAATCGCATGAGCTGTCGCGGCCGCATGTGTGTTCTCATGGCTTCTTGGGACGCCTTTTGGGTCTCCAGTCGTGCCACCAGTGTGAAGAATTAGGCTCGGTTTGGTCGCGTCCACATACGTCGGTTCGAACTTAGAGTTACGGCCCGTGTCACGAAGTGACCTGTAAGTCATCGCACCGGGCACATCCGAGTCGACTGTGATGAGGTCTGCGTCAAACTCGTGAGTCATCGATTTGACGGTCTCCGTAACCTCATCAGCGACAACAAGTACATCCGGCGCCGCACTCTCGAGTAGGTACGATAGTTCCTCCGGCGAGACGCGGAAGTTGTACGGAACAAACACTGCACCGATCAGTTGAGTCGCTGTGTATAACGTGGCCAGTTCGGCTCGGTTCCGCATCGCTGCGGCGACACGATCACCAGTTCCGATACTGTGTTTTTGCAGCGCTGCTGCTAGTTCGACGCTCTCTTCAAACCATTCTCGATAGGTGTATCGGACGTCCGATTCCGGATCAACAAGTCCGACTGCGTCCGGCGTTCGCTCTGCCGTCCGTTCGAAAGCCTCTCCCATGTTCATGATTAATGAATATCTTGGCAACTTTCGGTAAAAGTGTTCTGCTGGTTGCTCAGAGTGAACCCTATTCCCACTTCTGGAAGTAGGTCGCGCGACCCGACACGGCAAGTTCACCTTCATTGTGGATCTCAGCCTCACCGACTGCGATTGTCCCTCCTCGCTGGACGAGTTCCGCACGAGCGACGATCTCGCCCTCTGTTACAGGGGCGTGATAGTTGACGTCCATATTGATCGTTAGTGGCTCCATCTCGTCGAGGGTGGCTTCTGCGTCGCTATGGATCGCGCCTGCCACGGTGGCGTCGACAAGTGTAGCCATGACGCCGCCGTGAACAACAGTATGATTCGTGATCCCTTCCTCATAGGGGACTCGGAATTCGGCCACCCCATCTTTCACCGTCGCTTCTTCGATGCCAATCCGATTGAGGAACGGCATCGTCTCAAAGTACTCCTCCATCTGCTGGTCTACATTCTCCGACATACGCATAAAACCGGTTCCCGGCGTCTTACAAATGGGTGTCGGTCATGGCATAGTTCACTCTGATCAGTCCAAATCGAATATTCGCCTCGGATTATCGACTATCATCGTCTCAATTGAAGCTTCAGAAACGCCGGCATCCAACATAGCTGCGACAAAGGACTTGAACTGCTCAATTGCCGGTGGATTGGCGGTCGCCCCACCATCTGTCGCCATCACAGCGTTTTCAGGCCCAACGATGTCGACCGCGTCGACGTAGTCTTGGACTGTGGCCGCGTTCCCCATCATTTCCGTTGTGCAGATATAATGGAACTCAAGGGTAGCCCCGAGATCTGTGATAGTCCGCATTTGATCATGGGTGTAGTTCAGGAAGTTGGCGTGTGGGTGCTGGACGAGGAACTCCTCGACACCTCGATCGACGGCCTCCTCTACGAGCGCGATCGACTCTGTGGGGCTGAGATGCGAGAGACCGATGACCATCTCATGGGCGGCGATGCGATCAAGCACTGTTAGCGTCTCGTCGGTAAGCTCGCCGCTATCATTGAGAACGGAAATGCCCCCCTTTTCCTCCTCTTCGGTCTCGAACATCTGGACGGCAGCGTTCTCGAGATGGTTGGCCGCTGTGATCGTAGGCATCCACACGATATCAGCGTCGAAGTTCGCAGCACCGTCAACCGCGTGGTGGTTTAGCCCGCCGACCCACTCGTTGAGCGTGATCCCTCCTAACATCTCGAATCCAAGCTCTTCGCGGACTATCTGAGCACGTGAGGCAGTCTCAAAGTGATGGTTCTTGGTGACGATCGCCCGCATTCCGTGGTCCTCGGCCGATCGAGCAGCAGAAAAATCAGTATCGTGCCTGGGGAACGCGCCCGGCGCGGTGTGCATGTGGGTGTCGACTGCTCCCGAGACGAGTCGTTCGACGACCTCGGAGTTGCTCGATATCATACCCCAAACTGAACGTCGACTGGGCTTATACCTACTGGTGAGGTTGCCGCAGCCGAAATCGTTCAGTCATCGACAGTCGGCGAGGAGTCCGGAACCGAGTCCTCACCGAAGAGTTCACGCCAATCCTCCGTTTCTAATATGAGCGACACCAGTACTCCACCAATCAGCGACCAGAAGGGGGCCCCGATGTCGAACAGCGAGAGACCGGACATTCCGATGATGAGCGCGAAGAACGTCCCGTACTGGTACCGACTGGTGCTCACCCATGACCCCTCGAACGCGCTAATCAGCACCCCGATCATAGCTACACCCGCCAGAAGCGAGATGAGTGTACCCGGAACAGCGTTGACGATCGATGTTGCCGCTGCAGCGACGAAGCCGAACGCGCCAAACAGCACGCCAGCAATAACTGATGCGACATATCGACCCTCACGGTCTTCTCCCGCTTCTTCGCTGCTCGTAATAGCTGTCATCGGCCCGGCGATGTTCGCGTTGTGCCCACCAACAAAGCTCGCGAGCATCCCTCCGATCCCGCTAAACACAAGCATTGAGTTGATCGGTGGATCGTAATCCTCGACCTGCAGGACGCCGATAGCCTGCATGTTCTCGGCACCGATCACCATCACGGTCAACGGGATCGCGATCGTTATGATCGACTCCAGTGAGATCACTGGAGTAACGAGTATCGGCTGAGCGATCGAGATAGAGATGCTCGTCAATGCAGTTGAACCCTGCCAGATTGCGGCTCCAATTCCAAGACCGATTGCTCCGACGATCCCGGGTATCTTCGGAACAAATCGATGAAAGAGGAGGAAGCCGATGAGCCCCACACCGGCGATCAATGGTGCGTTCTGTACGGCGGTAATAATCCCTATGGTGAACTCGATTAGCACGCCGGCGATCATCCCCATGATGATCGGTTGAGGGATGAATTCAACGAGATCGCGGAACTTACCGGATATCCCTATCAAGAACACCAGAATACCGGATACGAGATACGCACCCGCTGCCTGTGCGAAATTAAAGTCAGCGAGGACGATGCCGACCATCACCGCACCAGGGATTGTCCACGCACCGACGATTGGCTGTTTGTAGTACAACGCCATCCCAAGCGTCAGCAGTCCGCCGAGGACGTAGATGCCAAACAGCCATGACACTGCCTGTGCGTTAGTCAACCCTCCCTCATTCGCGGCGTTGAGGATGATGAGTGCTGGCCCCGTACAGCCAAACACCGCCGCGGTGAGCCCCGCCCCAAATTTGCTCAAATCGAGATGGGAACCGAATTCAGCGATCCCTTCCCGGAATCCTGGACCACTCTCTAAGGTACTTGCTAACGACCATTGTGACATGGTGCGTCATACAGTGCCGAAGTGATTATAATAAATGTTTCTCTTAGATCGGGATTGATCAGGATGAATTTTGAGCAACAGTCAGACATGTTGAGTCACACAGGTTGTTCTTCTTCGTCTACGTACTCTTCAAGATTCGAAAAGAACGTGTTTAGATCGCTGTTCACCTTTCGTTTGATGATACGAGACCCAAGCGAGGCGAGTTTGCCCGAAAACTCAAACTCCGTGTCGTAGACAATCACTGTCGTCCCATCGTCTCCCTCTTCAAACTCAACCTCTGCAGTCCCGTTGACACGACTATTGATACGGTTATCCACCCCTTCGATATCGCACTCTAGCCACGCAGGCTGTTCCTTCTCTGTAACGTCCACATCCGCACTGAGAGTAAGTGAAATACCAGCCAACCCCCGTTCCAGAGTGCCGTCGTAGTGGTCGCCATCGCGGCTCAATTCTTTTGCGCCGGGGATCGTCGCCTCAAGTGTCTCTGATTCAAGGATCGTATCCCATAGCTGTTCGCGTTGCTGACCGACCGTCTGTTCGCCGTTGATCTTCATGGTGCTACGGTAGCACATACCTGGATTCTCTATTTAACTCTTCGGGAGTGAACAGAAAGAGTTACACAAGTACGTTTGTAACACAATGTATGGAAGATTCAGCGGACGCACCCCCTTGTCGCTGCAAGGTGGGAACTGTTGCGACGGAATACGGGTTCGACGGCATCCATTCGGAACTAGTCGAACGGTGGGTTGGAGATAGAGGAGAATCTGGAACGAGCGTACGCTCCCTCGCGGACCGGTTCAATCAACGAATTCTTCGCGCAGAACTTAGGGCCGCTGACGTGGATCTTGTTGAGGGGCGAGTCGAGAATCTACACAGTCTACTCACGGACAAGAATCGGCTGGAAGCGGTCCAGCTAGAAGCAAAGTCTTCGCTTGAGCGTGAGGGAGTGAACGTTGAAAAAGCGATGGATAAGTTCTGCTCCCATCAAACGATATATCGGCATCTGCGAAACTGTCTCGACGCGGAAAAAGAGAAGAATGTCCTTTCAAAAGAGCATGAGCTCGACCGGGTTGGGTCGATTCAACATCGCACGGAGGCAGTGGTCGAAGATTCGATCAAAAGACTTCGTGACGGTAACAAGCTGGACATCGGCGAATTCGAGGTTCTGGTCAACGTTCGAGTTACGTGTGAATCGTGCGGCACACTACATGACTCAATCGACCTCATTGAGCGAGGTGGCTGTGACTGCCGACGCTGACCGACGGTTCACAAAGGCTAGAGTTTTAGACGCGTCACTGTTAACCTGTAATATGGAATCGGACGCACCGGTCGAAGTCGGCTCGACCCTCCACGTTGAGCAGATTGGCGGGATACAGGAGACTACAGTCTCCCTCGTCCCGGGTGTCAATGTTCTTGAAGGCCGGAATGCGACGAATCGAACCTCGTTCCTCCGAGCGATCATGGCTGCATTAGGAAGTACGGATGTATCGCTCAAGGGAGACGCCAAGAGGGGCATCGTCGAACTCGAGATAGGCCCTGAGACGTATACTCGAACTCTTGAACGTAAAGACGGCACCACAACTTTCGGGGGCGACCCGTACTTGGATGATCCGACGCTTGCGGACCGCTTTGCGTTCTTGCTTGAGTCGAATGAAGCCCGGCGGAGTGTCGCGCGGGGGGATGATCTCCGGGAGGTTATCATGGACCCAGTTGATACAAAAAGTATCGAACAGGAGATCGAGAACACAGAATCCCGGCGGGCGGAGATCGACGAGCGGATCGAAGAACTCAAAGGACGCAAGTCTGAGCTCACGTCACTCCAGTCAGAGCGTCGGGAAATCCAGTCCACCTTGACGGATAAGCGGTCTGCATTGGAGGACGTCCGAGAAGAGATTACCGAGGCTGACACTGCCGTTGACGAGATGCAAAAACGCCAGGAGGAACATCAAGAGGCTTTAACTGAGCTTGAAGAAGCACGCGAACGGTTGTCGAATATTTCCGACCGTATCGAGGACGAACGGGAACAGCTTGAAGCGCTAGAGAACGAACGATCCGAACTTCGAGAGGAGCGAGAGGAATTTCCAACCTCGTTCGAAGAGATCAGTGAAATCGGTCGTAAAACGGGCGAGCTGCAAGAACGTCGACGGTCACTTGGATCGCTCGTAGATCGTATTCAGAACATCGTACAGTTCAACAATGAGCTACTCGATGACGCGGATTCGGACCTCCGGGATGCCCTCGTCGCCGAAACGGAGGATCCCACAGATCAGCTTCTTGAGGAACCAGGGTTACAGTGTTGGACCTGCGGGTCCGTTGTCGATCGCGAGGAGATCGAGGAGCGGTTGTCTGACCTGCGCGCCCTACGTCGGGAAAAGATGGAAGAGCGTCGTGAGATTTCCGCGGAGTTAGATGAGCTACAAGACCGGAAGCGACGGATGGAAAAACATCAGCAGCGGCGTGAACAGATCGATCAGCAACTCCAGCAGATCGAGGAGCGACTCAGCCAAAACCGGACGACGATCGATGAACTCCAAGACGAGCGGGCTACCCTTCGGGATCGCGTCCAAGAGGCCGAGCGCGCCGTTGAGTCTCTGGAGCCTGATGACAATGAGAGGGTTCTCGAACTCAATAGACGCGAGACCGAGCTCGAGGTCACCATCGAACGACTCAAATCAGAGTTGTCTGAGATAGATGACCGTATTGAGGAGGTGGAGGAGGCTGTCGCAGAGATTCCGGAACTCGAAGCTGAGCGGGAGACGGTGAACCAGCGGCTTGCAGAACTCCGCACCCGAATCGAGGACTTAGAGCGCCAGGCTGTAACGGGCTTCAATGACCATATGGAACAGCTCATTGATCGACTCGGATACGAGAACATCGAACGCATCTGGATTGAACGGCGCTCGCTGGGTGAAGGCGAGACCCGGCGTGGGACGTCAGAAACGCAATTTGATCTACACGTTGTCCGAACAACAGCTGAGGGAACAGCTTACGAAGACACCGTGTCTCACCTCTCCGAGAGTGAACGAGAAGTGACCGGCCTCGTTTTTGCGCTCGCGGGTTACCTTGTTCATGATGTTCATGAACTGGTTCCGTTCATGCTCCTTGATTCGTTAGAGGCCATTGATGCCGACCGCATCGCGGCTGTCGTGGAGTACTTCAAGGAGTATACGGATTACCTCGTTGTCGCCCTATTGCCGGGGGACGCCGCTGCAGTTAACGACGGGTATAATCGAGTCACCACGATCTGATTGATCTCAAACTTGGACAAATCATCTATTGATATCGTCCATTTCGTCAATATCGCGTATTACGCCAGGATCATCCACATCAACGATAATTGAGTGTGCGGCCTCCTCGAAGACCTGGCGGCCGCCGATATCACCCTCGACGGAAGCAAGCCTCCTGAAGTGATTCACGTCGAATAAGACGGGGTGGCCCCGTTGACCTCCGTACCCAGCCGCGACCGCTGTTACGTCTTTAGTTCGATAGAATTGAACGAGTGTATCAACAGTTTCAGTATCGATGAACGGCATGTCTGCCAGCACGAAGACAACAGCATCGATATCTTCTGGGATCGCATCAATTCCGGCGGCGACAGATGTCGACTGCCCAGCATCGTGTTCCCGGTTGTATGCAACGCTAACGGGTAAATCACAAACTGCGGTCGTTACGCGCGCAGCGTCGTGTCCAGTAACTACGACGATGGTATCTATGTCACTGTTAACCAGCGTCCGGGTCGCATGAGCCACTATCGGTTCTTCGTGAAGATGCCATAGTAGCTTATTTCCTTTTTCGAACCGTTGACTTGACCCAGCAGCGAGGACAACTCCCGCAATCGAGAGATCTGCCTGAAACTTCTTGCGTGTCATACTGATTGTTTGTACATTGTGTAAAGGGCCCCTTTGGGCTACTGGATTGGTGTCTTCTTTCTCTGGGTAGAAGAAGTTATTCAATATTGAAATGAGAATGAGATGAAGTGATCGTCTGAGTGTAATTGCCACAAACCTTCCCCCCGATTATCGTTGCGAGTGCCTCAAAATGTAGAATCTATGGAGTCCAACCTGCTCTACAGAAGTTGAGGCTGGTCTTCTCAATACATGCGATCCTCGAACCGCTCCATGGTCAACAGAGAATTAAACTCCACTATTTTCGTAGCTTTCACTCCTAACACTCTTTACAGTACATACCGTATCCACATTCAACGATATCCATCGACCGAGACACCTTCGAGAACACAAGCGAGGACGAGCTCGTGGATCTTTCTGTCCCAGATCAGGTACTGGGGTTCCTCGTCGCCAACGAGGAACGTGCGTTCAAGGCCCACGAAATCGCCTCCCAGATTGGCGTCGACGAGGGCGCGGTTAGCACCGCTCTGTCGCGATTGAAGGGCCGTGACCTCGTTGAGCACAAGGCGACGTACTGGGCGGTGACCGATGACGCCGAACGCCTCGAAGGATATAGTGGCTACGAGCGAGTGACAGCGCTGTTCAATGAACAATTCGGCGAAGAAGACAAGGAAGCGTGGCGCGAGCACGCACCCGAGGAACCCCACCCGAGCGTCGAGGACGACCAGTGACCGACGAAGAGACCCTGATTTTCGAGCGTGGCGACACCCGAGCCCGCGATGAAGCCCGGTATCCGACTCCATCTGGCTGTACTATCACTTTCGGATACAGTTTTGATTCTCGATACATTGGGTGTCAAGCGCTGTCGATCAACTGTTCACAACTGGGTGCAGAACGCAGATCTACAGCCCCTCGACGGTGCGAACCCGGATCACGTCGCGGTTGACGAGACCGTGATCCAACTCAACGACGAACGGTTCTGGCTGTACGCAGCTGTCGATCCCGACACGAACCGCTTGCTGCACGTTAAGCTCTCTCCGACGAGAAATCAAGCGATTATCGAGATGTTTCTCGCCGAACTTCGCGAGAAACATCTCGTCGATGATGCGCTCTTTCTCGTCGATTCTGCACCGTGGCTGCAAGCAGCTCTCCACTGTCACAGCCTCGAGTACAGATACGAGAAACACGGTACTCGGAACAGCGTCGAATGTGTCTTTCGAGAACTAAAACGTCGAACAAACCAGTTCTCAAACTGTTTCAGCCATGCCGAAGCAGATACCGTCGAACATTGGCTTCAAGCGTTCGCCTTCGCATGGAACCAGCTTATCTGAACACTACCGAATACGCGCTCTGTATCTATCATCCGAACCTTACCACTAGTAGCCGGTTCCGGATTTTCGGGGCACGAACTCATCAGGCCGGCCGATACTCATAATACCCCATAATTAGAATCGTGGGGTAATTATGCCCGGGGAGTCACCACCGGCACCGCCCGAGGATGCGCCCGCGTACGTCGTCGACCCACTCAAACGGCAGCCGGCAGACCTTCTCCGCGATATCGCGGCCTGGTCGGCCGAGCTCGCAGACCACAAAACGACCACCGGACTCGACGGTGATTACCAGGAGGAATTTCGTCGTCGCGTCGAAGCTGCGGGGTACTCAGCTGACCCCTCCGACTACGAGGGCGTTCCCGATCGTGCGTACATCTCGATCAAGGAACCACAAGATGGGTACGAGTATGCCTACTGGCAGTGGCGCTCCGAGCCCGACGTCGATGCACCCGATAGGAACCAAGCGATCGGGTCACTCGACGAGTCGTAAGGGGTGCTGCACGCGCCATCTCAGGTCAACGTCACTCCGCCTCGAGGACAGCTTCCAACTCGTTGCGACGTGTGTACGTTGTCATGGGCGTTGTCCCCGCCATTGCAGCGATTTCCTCCTGCGTTGGCGATGACGCGAGATCGACGAGCCCGTACGCGTAGACGAGACACGCAGCAGCGATTCCTGCTCGCGAGCGATTGATCGTTTTGCCCGAATCCTCGAGTGCTTCAAGACAGGCGAACGCCTCCGTTGCCACTGAGTCGGGTGGATCTGCTTCGAAACAAAGCTGAATGAGGACGATCTCAACATCTGTGAGTACGAGCGGCACCTCACCCGTGCCCTGCAGTTGCTTGACCGCTTCTCGAGCAGCGAGTTCGTCGACATCGAGAACAGTCGAGATCCGACACAACGGCCGCGGGAGCCCGGCCGCGACGCTCTCGATCCGGAGCGCGGCGGCAGCGAAGGGTCGAACACCACGCCCACGGAGCAGATCGTGCTCGTTGGCGACGACGAGCATGTCACTCGCTGCGTCGCCGATCCGGTCGGGGAGTTGGAGCTCTCGGACTGCGGTCGCGATCGCGGCGGCGCTTTCCCCACGGTTCGAGGCCGCCTTCGTGTCTGCAGCGTCGTACTCTGCGATAGTTAGATCCGCATCCGATCTGCCCTAATATTACCGTTGTGGGATCGTCGTGTCTTGGCCTCTCCTAGTGGTCGTCAGAATTATCAGATCCAAGACGGTTCGAGAGCTGGTCGAATCGGTCCTGAGCCGATTCTGCCCGCGATTCTGTCTCACGCTCGTTGTATGTGGCGTCCACCAACTCCTGCGACTCAACGGTCACCTCGAGGACGGCATCCTGGTGACGGCCATCCTCGGGTAGCTCACCCTCGTCGACGACGAGTTGACGGAGCCCATCTGGTGTCGTCACCTCCAGGACGGCGAGCTCGCCTTCGAAGCGATCAACCACTGCTGTGTGTTCCCCGTCGGGGACGTCGGCGGTATCATCAGTCATCAGTTGTACTCCTCCTGCAGCACGATCGTCTCATCCTCCGTCCGGACAGTTACTGTATCCCCGCCATTGTTCCAGACTGGTGCAGATGCACCCCAGTACAGGTCAGTTGCTGTATCCGAGCCACTCCCTGTGTGCACGGTGATCTGCGCGCCGGGCTTGAGCATCGTTCCCTCTGGAACCGTGTAGACGTGGTCGGCAGCGTCCTCGATTGTCCACCCGGAGAGATCGAGTTCGGTGTCGCCGGTGTTCTCGAAGACGAGGTACTCGTCGTTCAGGTTCTCGCGATCCGAACCCTCGGCGTCCGCGTGCACCTCAACGAGTTCGAGCGCGCCCGGATCGGCTCCCCCGTCGGTGATAGCCGGTGTCGACGTTGCGGTCGGCGTGACCGTCTGGACGCTGCCGCCCACAGCAGTGATCACAGCGCGCTGCTCGAGGGGTGTGCTCGTGCCCGGTTCGACCGGATCACCATCACGAATCGCGAGCGGATCCGTCGGTGCTTGGGCTTGCGTTTTGACCGTGACCGCTGAGCCGTTGGTTTCCATCACGACAGTACCGTGGGTCGCAGTCCAGTAGGTCGGGATCGACCGCTCAGCAAATCGTTCAAGGACGACCTCGTGCGGGTGGCCATATTGGGAATCGTAGGCGCTGGAGATGACGGCCACTTCAGGCGAAACGAGATCCAGGAGTTCGTTGCTGGAACTGCTGTCGCTCCCGTGGTGGCCGGTCTTGTACACGGTCGCGTTAAGCGACTCGCCGTACTCGTTGACGAGGTACTCCTCCTGGCGCTCCTCGGCGTCCCCTGTGTGGAGGAAGCTGGTCTCACCGAACGCGAGGTGGAGCACGATCCCGTTCTCGTTGCGGCTATCGACATCCAGGTAGGGATCGGGTGGCCCGAGCACGCGGGTCTCAATGCCCTCGAACGGAAGATCGTCACCTTCGCGGACCTCGTACAACGTGACGTCGTACTCTTCGACCGCATCGAGATACGCCTCGTACGTCTGCGTACTCGCGGCGATCCCGGGGTCGTACACGGCGCCGACCCCCTCACCCTCAGTTTCGAGATACTCGATCACCGCGGCGTTTCCCCCGATGTGGTCCGCGTCATTGTGGGTGACGACGAGGTGGTCGATTCGCTCGATATCGTGCTCTTTGAGATACGAAAGGACGTGATCTCCGTCAGTACGGAAGTCGCCCGTGTCGATAAGCATCGTCTCACCTGTGGGCCCGATGATGAGCGTGCTCGCGGACTGACCCACGTTGATGAAATGGATCTCCATCGAGCCTTCGGGCGTCGGCTGTTGTGTCTGCTCAGCTGTGGGTGTGTCAGACGTGGACGGTACCGGTGACCCACCGTCATCCGTGACGCCCGGTGTTCCCCCAGTACAGCCCGCGAGAACGACGACGACCGCGACGACCAGGGCTGTGTGCCAACTCCGATGCATTCGCTATCAGTAGAGTGTGCCGGCACTAAGTGTGTCCGGTGGGGTGATGACTACCTCGAATATCCTGTCGCGTGCTCCGGGGTTTTCAGGCACCGACTCAGGGAGCTCTCATTTCGGCCATATTCGTCAGGGCAGCCGCAACTGTTCAAGATCTCTTTGGACCATCAAGGGACATGCCCAACATATACCCGCCTGCTAAGAAGGAAATGCTCACGAACAGAAGCGTAAAATTCTCATGAGAGATCCTGCCAGTCAACCCGGCACCTACGAGCACGAATAGCACAACTACGGCTACGGTCCCGGTCTGTCCAGCTGATGGCACGAGCGCCGTCACATTAGTGGATAGGTCCGATGTTGTATTATTTTCACCGCTCACTCGCTATTTGCCACGTCGTTGACGGTATCGAGAGGTACCAGCTCAACGCCGACGGCGTCGTAGGCTCTATCGGTCAAGAGGATCGGTTCGACGCGAGTGTGGGCGATTTCCTGCCTGAACCGCTTCGGTCAGTGTGAGCCAGTATTCGTTGATGAATGCGATTGCGGTGAGAGCGCTTCCAGAACACGACTTAGTCTCTATTGACCTTCGACTTCTTCGCGTAGTTCCTCAACTTCCGCCCGGAGCCGCTGCACCTCCCACAAGATTTCACGGGCGTGGTATTCACGGATTTTCGTCGGTCGTTCCTCGAAGATATGATCAATCTCTTTCTCAGCTGCTAGCCACTTCCAAGTCTCCTGATTCGGGCCGTACACCCTCGTCGGCGGTCCTCGGGCGTTTTCTTTGTCCCAGTAGCGTGTGTCCAAGTCACCCTTCTCGACTAACATATCGAGGCGATAGCGCACCCACTCTTTGTCTTCGCCGAGCCAGTCGGCGACCTGCCGCCTGCTCGCGAAGAACGAGCGAGGAGCCCTTCCGGAGGTATGCCTTCGGACCTGTCGGCCCTCGGTTGTATTCGCGATTCCGACCAGCACCTCAGCAGTTCCGTCGGGATAGTCTTCGAGGTCGATCACGGCCTGATTTTCACAGGTCCTTACATAGGTCTATACCTCAAATTTTCAGTGAGGAGAACACACTGTACAGACCCCGGTAGCGTATTGAATAAGATTCGTATAGCGTTACGGAGGGGGTAAATCGGGGGGTCGCCGAAGCGACGAGTTCCACAGTTGTGGGAAGCAGTTCCTCTCCACCCTCGACTCGATTGAGTATCTGTCTCGCGACAGAGCAGTGAGGTCTACACGCGACCTCCGGCGCTTCGGGAGTGGTAGCGAGGGGAGAATGTGTTTAGCGTACGGGTCAGCTCTACCGAAGTAGGTGGACAGTCCTTACGTCAGGCAACTGCTCCGCAAAGACTGGGCCTCCATTACCAAGAGGCTACATTGGGAACCCGATACCGTCCTAAGACTATGATTTCAGGCAGGACTCCTCACTGCCTCGAGCTTCGGGCTTCTCTGACACCGTTGCCGTCTCGAACAAGATCTTCGCAACTTGGACAGACACGAACCGACTCCAAACCACTGGGTGCGAAGACATCGACGTACCGCTGCGTGACAAAACTCTCGCAGTTTCCACAGGTCGGCATAACTTGCTGACTTGGCGGTCTTGTTATAGCTTTTCTGTCTTCCTAGAAGCTACACCACACGATAAGTTCAGGAACAGGTTTCCTTGCGACTTAATTCTGAGAGTACAGCGGAGTTTCAACAAACCGATTGACATCCTCCCCGCGCTGAAGCGCGAGGATTCCCGACCGCCGTTGGGATATTCTCCTCACTTGGAGCAGGTACCCCAGCCATGTCATACTCGCCGTTGTGATCGAGCGACTCCGTGCTGTACTGGATCTGTGATTTTGCTTCCTCGGTGAACTGGGTCGTACTCCCCCTCGCATCACGGACGATGTCACACAGTCGGCCGACCATTTCAGAAATATTCACCGACGGGTCGGGCGTGATCAAGAGGTGTATTTGTCCTCTCTGCGATGGTCCTTACGCCTGGTCTTTCGATTCACCACCGACTGCCTAGAGAACCAAGGCGCGAGCAGCAGTCGCGTCAAATTCGGTGGGCATGATCGGAGCGGAGACCTCGTCGATACGCTTCACAGAAGCGTTCACAGCCGAGCGTTCCGCACACCACACCCATAGCTCTGATCTGTGACGTGAGAGAGAGGTCGCCACGTGGCCCAGGACGGCTCTACTGGGCTGAATTCGACGCCCTGTAAACCGGATGGCACAGATGGCGCCTGAGAAGCTGTCTGTCCAGAGGCGGACGCCGAATGAGTTATTTTTCTGGCACTGAGACGATTGGGCCGCGTTTGGACCAGGTATCTTCGATTCCCAATACCCACAGGCTATTTACCCCAGCTGATGCGAAGGGTCTCAAGGTGATGTCGGGTCTCGCCAGTTTCAGGAGATCATATACTCCTCACAATCAAGCCCCCTCTGCGGTGGCGTCTGAACCTCACCGTTCTCTGTAGCGACTATGATGTGAAGGGGAGTGGAGAGGATACCGCTCCCACCCATGTGAAAAGAGCCACTCGGCGATTGCCTGATTATCCCCCTCCGTAACCTCATATAGAACTATTTCAATACGGAACCGGGGTGTTTTCATGGTGTTCTTCATAGTTCAAACCATACCAAAAACACCATGTAGAACATAGTGAAATCTGCATGCATGATTGACCTTGACGACTATCCCGACGGCACCGACAAGGTGATCATGGCAATCAAAGAATTGACACCAGATTCCGAAGAGGGTGTATACCTTCAGACGGAAGATCGTGTCAGTAGACGTGAGATTGCTGAATTTGTCGGTGAAAAGAAAGATTGGGCCCGCTATCGGCTGGAGGAGCTCGTAGAAGGTCATGTTGTAGATGTTACATGGTATGAGTCGAACGCAAGGCTTCCTGAACGACTTTACTGTCTCACACAGAGGGGAGAAGAATTTGCACGAGCAGAAGAGGAATTGGAAAAGGCTCTCGGCGAAGTTCCAGGGAACGTTCGGGTGCATCACCTTCGAGAGTTTGCGGGGGAAGTCAGCGACCTGCGAAGGGATGTACACAAGTTACGGCGAACGATGCGGGATCGATAGGTCGAGTTGCTGAACCTACGCGGGGTTCAGTTGCAAGCAGACTAGGCCCACCGCGATTGAGTCGGCGGTCACGGCCTTCAGGTGAGTCGTGGACCCGCGGACTCACCTCATCGCGGTTGCACCGATCCTCACGACGGTCCCAGAGCAACCGACTCGATACTGATCACTTCCGGTCGCCACCGACGCCATCAGGGATAAACACCCTAACAAGTGCAACCGCAGAAACCGGACGCAATCAGACCTCCAGCCACCGTTTCAGACTCGCTGAGCCGTTCACTTTCACTTCCACTCTCCATGCATGGCTGAGCCCCTTATGCACGCACTCCGTGCGTTTTAGCATGCATCGCGACCAGCCGCACGATGGTGTCGAACTGCCCACGCTCGAAGCGGGCGTGACGCTCTTAGAGGTCGACGCCGAGCTCGGCGCCGAGCCGTTGTGCGCGCTCGTTCTCGACCAGCTCCTCTCTTCGGGTGATCACGCCTTCTGGGTCGACGCCGGCGGGCACGTCCAGACATCGACGCTCGCGACGCTTGCCCCGCACCCCCAGTACTTGGAGCGGATCACCACCGCTCGCGGCTTTACGGCCTACCAGCACGCCTCGCTGCTCGATCGGCTGCCGCGGGTCGTGTCGAACGCAGCCCTCGAGCGCACCGATCCGGCGCTCGTGGTCGTTCCCGCGATGGATCTGTTGTATCGCGAGGACGACATCCCACGGGAGCAGGCACAGGAGTTGCTGGTACAGCGCTTGGCGACGCTCGCCGGGATTGCTCGAGAGCGGGATCTTCCGGTCGTGCTCACTCGCGCTCGCGACGACGAGTTGTCGGCGCCGATCGAGGCCGCTGCAGCGGAGACACTCACCTGCCAGGCGACGCCCTTTGGACCACGGTTCACCAGCGACGACACCGAGTCCGACGCGGAGACGCTCGTCTACCACACCGGCGACGGGTGGCTCCAGACGACGCTCGCTTTCTGGCGGGAGATCATCCAGCACCGCGCTCGCGCCGTCGACGCCCCGGTCGACACCGCTGGTGAGTCGCCGAGCGCCTCGTCAACGTCGACGACATCCCCAGTCACCCCGGAGGGGTGGTGAGCGTGGGGCGCACGAACCCGACGTTTCGCGATGTACTCGGGCGGATGGAAGACGAGTGGGGCGACTTCCGGCGAGCGCTGCGCTGGCGCCACCAGCCGCTGCTCGACCGGCTGTTCACCTACGCTCGCGAGCACGCCGACGCTGCAAGCCACCTGAACCACCCCGACCAGCTCGCGCCCGTCCTGGTGAGTATTGACCTCGAACAGGAGGATCGAATCGACGAACTCGAAGAGCGTGTTGCGGAGTTGGAGGCGCGTCTCGAGGACGGCCCCGAGGCCGCCGAGACGCCGGTCGAGCGTGAGCGATAGCGATGGTGCTCGCGATCGACTACGACGGTACCACGGTCGTCGAGTGGCGCCTCACGGCCGACGGTGTCGAACGCACACGCGTCGACGACTACCGGCCGACGATGTACGTCGGTGCGCCGGTTTCGGAGTTGTACGGTGAGCACGGGGGCCAGACGCCACGAGTGCAGCTGCCGGCGCGTGGGGCGCTCACTGAGCCCCTCGAGGACCTCCGGACGTTCCTCAGGGGTCAGGCAGCCGTCGAGTCGCTCTCGGTCGACGTGTGGCGCCAGACGTTCCGTTCTGATGCCCGGCCGGTACTCAAGATAGAGTGTCGCGAGATCGATGACGTCCGTTCGGTCGCCCGGCGAGTCCAGCAGTTCGGCGCGGCGGACACCTACACCTGCTACAACGTCGATGTGACGCGGCAGTTTCGGTATACGCTCGAAACCGGGACGGATCCAGCGCCCGACACGGATGTGCGCGAGCTTCGGACCCTTGAACTGGGGTTTCCGGCCCACGAGTCCGGGGTAGAAGCGCTGCCCAAACTCTCCATCGACGGTGAGTCAGTGGGATCGACGCCGCGGGAGGTGGTCGAGGCGGTTGGCGAGCGCGTCGCGAGCGTCGACCCGGACGTGCTGATCGTCGATACCGCTGAGGTCGTCCCCCTGCTGTTCGAGGCGGCAGGGGGGTACGGGCTCCAGCCGTTCGAACTGGGGCGCGAACCGGGCTATACACAGCTGGCATCGGCCTCGACGTACACAAGCTACGGGAACGTCGGCCACTCGCCAGCACGATATTCAGTGCCGGGGAGAGTACTGCTCGACCGCTCAAACTCGTTTTTCTTGCACGAGGCAGGCCTCGAGGGCTGTCTCGATCTTGTTGAGCGGGCTGGACTGCCCTTACAGGAGTTGGGCTGGGCGTCGATCGGGCGGGTGCTGACGGCGATGCAGATCCGGGAAGCGCGTTCGCGGGGCGTATTGGTGCCGTGGCAAGCGTGGCGCCCGGAATTCTTCCGCTCGGCGGCGACGCTCGATACTGCCGATCGCGGCGGTACGACATTGGCGCCAGAGGTTGGAGTCCACGAGGACGTCCACGAGCTCGACTTCTCCTCGCTGTATCCGAACATCATTCGCGAGTACAACATCTCACCCGAGACGGTGCGGTGTGGCTGCTGTGACAACGACTCGGTTCCAAACCTGGGGTATTCGATTTGCGAGCGAGATGGGTACCTCCCCGCTGTGTTAGGACCGCTTATTGATGGGCGGGACGCGATCAAGCAGCAGATTCGGGAGTCGGACGATCCAGAGGAGATCGCGGCGTTGGAGTCACGCTCGGCGGCGATCAAGTGGATCCTCGTCAGCTGCTTTGGCTATCAGGGCTTCTCGAACGCGAAGTACGGCCGGATCGAGTGCCACGAGGCAATCAACGCGTTTGCTCGGGAGATCCTGTTAGATGCGAAAGCTGCACTGGAAGCGGGCGGGTGGCGCGTGCTGCACGGAATCGTCGATTCGATCTGGGTGACACCGGCGCCAGAGGTTGCTAAAACCGACCGACGGGCGCTTGGTACGATTGCCCAGGAAGTGAGTTCGGAGGTGGGTATCGAGTTGGAGTACGAGGGCGCCTTCGAGTGGGTCGCCTTCTGTCCCCGTCGCGGTAGGGATGGAGGGGCGCTCACTCGGTACTTCGGCCGGCGACGTGGGGAGTCATATACAGAGGAAGGTGTGGGTGAAGCGGTGAAGACCCGGGGGATCGAGTGCCGCCAGGATGATACCCCGGCGTGGATCGTGCGGTTGCAGGCGACATTGATCCGGACGTTAGATCGGACCCATGACGTGGAGGCCGTCGTTGGAGAGCTGCGACGGTGGCTCAGGCGGCTGGAAGAGGGTGAGGTGGACCCGTCGGAGTTGCTGGTGACCCAGCGGGTGTCGAAGCGCGCTGAGCAGTACCGGTACGAGACCGTGACCGTGGCGGCGTTGAAGCGCGCGAAATGGAAGGACTGTGCGCTCGAACCCGGCCAGCGCGTCGAGTATCTGGTGGTGGATGATGAAGCGACTGGGCTGGGACGGGTTCGGCTGGGGTATGAGTCGCTAGAGCGGTATGATGTCGAGTGGTATCGTCGCGAGGCGATTCGGGCTGCCGAGAGTGTGGTCTCGCCAATTGGGTGGGATCGCGAGCGGATTCATCGGGAGGTGTCGGGCGTTGTGGAGCCGTCGCTGGGGGAGTTTGGGTGAAACCAGTTATATCTGCAACTTGTGAGGCACCCATTTTACAAGAATTCGTCTGAAACCTGGGTTGCGGTCGTCGACCAAGCGGCCTGCCGGTACGCTTCAACCCCACATAGGTTCGTCTGAAACGGACGGCCGCGACGGCGGGATCTGCGGCCACTGCCGGCTTCAACCCCACAAGGGTTCGTCTGAAACTTGTAGTCAATCCCGTCGAACTTCCGCGGGCAGGTGCTTCAATCCCACAAGGGTTCGTCTGAAACCAGGCTTGTTAGCGCGTGGAGATCTATCGGCCGATACTTCAACCCCACAAGGGTTCGTCTGAAACCAAGCCGGCGCTGGTTGCGGCCGGTTCCGTTGCCTTACTTCAACCCCACAAGGGTTCGTCTGAAACGGGGAAGTGGGGCCTTGTGAGCAACATCACCGACACTTCAACCCCACAAGGGTTCGTCTGAAACACGAACGCGCGTCCCGCCTGGGTTCTCCCGGACTGTACTTCAACCCCACAAGGGTTCGTCTGAAACCCGCGCCCCTCGCGCTTGGCCGCCGACGCTCGCGAACTTCAACCCCACAAGGGTTCGTCTGAAACAAGGCTTTCATCACTAATCTATCTGCCATTTGAACTACTTCAACCCCACAAGGGTTCGTCTGAAACTAGGAGGTCCATAATCAGTCGCCCGGCGCGCATACTTCAACCCCACAAGGGTTCGTCTGAAACTAGATGGTCTATTCCTAAGCAAACTTTGGACATCGACACTTCAACCCCACAAGGGTTCGTCTGAAACCGTCCGGATGTTCTCAGGGTCGGGAACGCGGATGTACTTCAACCCCACAAGGGTTCGTCTGAAACGCGGAGCTGACCGACGCGGCCGCCGTCGAGAGCATGACTTCAACCCCACAAGGGTTCGTCTGAAACGAGTACCTCGTTGACGAGGGTGAGGTCGCGCGGAAACTTCAACCCCACAAGGGTTCGTCTGAAACGACCTCGGGGGCCGTCGCTGCCTCGCGCAGGGTGGACTTCAACCCCACAAGGGTTCGTCTGAAACCACTGTGGGCGACGCGCGCCGTCGTCACACCGGTTACTTCAACCCCACAAGGGTTCGTCTGAAACACCTACACCGTGGAATCCGGGACAACCGAGACCTACCGACTTCAACCCCACAAGGGTTCGTCTGAAACGAAGGGGCTACTCCATATGGGTTTTTCTATGCGAACTTCAACCCCACAAGGGTTCGTCTGAAACTTACTCCAGTCCGGGGGGACGAACACGGCGCTGATGACTTCAACCCCACAAGGGTTCGTCTGAAACGTTTCGATTACCAGAACGTGCACCGGATGCGGTCGACTTCAACCCCACAAGGGTTCGTCTGAAACCTGGTCTCCGGGCCGGTGCGGACAGTCCCACCGCGAACTTCAACCCCACAAGGGTTCGTCTGAAACCTTGGATGCTTGTGTAATTGGTTTCACCCCCGCCCGACTTCAACCCCACAAGGGTTCGTCTGAAACCGTCCGTGTCGGCGTCAGACACGCCTTCAAGCGCCGACTTCAACCCCACAAGGGTTCGTCTGAAACCATCCGCAGACGGCGGCACCACGGCGTTTCATCCGTACTTCAACCCACTGGGTACACTGAGGACAGCCATCTCCGCCGCTGAACCCAGGAATAGACCGATCGAACCTCAGGTCAAGTAGATGGTTCTACTCTCTTCTCGGTCCTTCGCCGTGATTCTCGAGATACGTCTTTGCGAACCTCCGCCAGTTCTGTTCTAGGTACTCATCGGCGTCCCACATCCCTCCGATGTCAACGTCGAAGTCCTTGTCATCGGTTCCGACTTCACGGTAGTACCTGTCCACGTGAATCGTCCCTTCCTCGTGTTCGGAATTGTCGACCTTCGCAACCTCGACTCGGGTGCCATCTGCCTGCGCGAAGAAGAGAATGACAGCGAAGGAGTGGATGTTGTTGATGCTCGGATCGGCGCGCGCGCCGATCTGGAATTCGATTCCTCGATGCGTGCCTGCTGGATACAGGTAGTCAAATTCAGATTGCATAGTTATGTCTAGAGTTTGCTATTTGCCGACCAAAGACTGCCCTCAATATATACAACGTGTTTGATTGCCTTAATTATTCCGATTTTGACTGTTGTGGTGTCAAGATACCCCTCAATCCCCTTCGAGAACGGTGCTGGCAAGATTTATATAGTTGTGGTTACTACACAACGGTAACGGAGATAGAATATGTCCAACGTAGATTCCAGTGACGCGAAAGCTCCCCGTGATCCTGAACAGAACGACGGTACTGAGCTGCGCGCTGAGATGGCCAGATCCCTTGCACGTGGTGGCATGACCGGAGTTCAGGTCATCAGCTGGGAAGCTGCAGATGAAGTGCTGACACCCAGGCGTCGTGAGTTGATTGAGGCTCTCCGCGACTCCGAGGTCGAGTCAGTTCGAGCACTCGCCCGCGAGGTGGGACGAGACAAGGCACAGGTCAGCCGCGATCTCGGCGTGCTTGCAGAACATGGGGTAATCCAATATGAGAAGAACGGCAACGCGAAGCAGCCGCGACTCACTCAGCAACACATCGTCGTCGAGCCTGTTGTCTGACTTCTGCAGTTGGTCTCACTGACCGCGTTTTGATCTACCAGAGTCGCCATCCTTGCCGCGTTCAGTGATTCCTCGTCGTGGAACGACTGTGAGTCATCACCCAAGCAGACGTACGGTCGGTAGTCGCGGTATCAGGGCCTTCCACGACTGCGCCTTGCTCGTAGCCCTCGCTCATTCCTCATCTCCGTAGTAGTCGTCCGTCGTCGAGGCAGACCTAGCGTTCATCTGCACCGCGAACGAGGCGAGCCTGTCATCTTCTGCGATAGCCCAGTACCGCCCGCGGTGGCGGACGAGGCCGCGGTCCTCCAAGCGCGACAACGCAGCTCCAACGCTCCCGCGCTTGATGATTGTCGCATCGTGAACCTCCGTCTGCGTGAACGCCTGTTCGCTGTTCTCGGCGAGGAACTGGAGGATGCGATACGGTTGCGTCCCCTCTTGGAGGTCGAGGATGTCCGCAGGCTCCTCATCGAATTAATCGATGCTAATGGGCATATGTAATAAAATCTGTAATGTATTTGCGAGGTCAATTCGCGAGAGGACCTAACGAAGGGAAGTGCCGACCGTTGAATTGGCATACACTGAGACGAATTAGACGAAGGAGAGGCAGTTCCAGATCAGCACCCGCCGGCCTGAAACACACAGTCACGAAATAGCCAAGGCTGCCTCCACTCTGATTGGGGGTGTGTCACTCTCCCCACTCGGTCCACTCTGATGGGGGGTCACTCAGAGTGTTCACTCTGCACGGGGGTCTGGTCGTGAACAGGATTGGATGGCCACGTACACACTGGAGAACCGGGAAGAACGCGAATGTGAGTCCCTATACTTCACGTTTGAACCGAGGATTAATTACCCGCACTCGACCTAAGGATTTCTCCCGTCTGAATTGTGGAGCTTGTCTGTCCGGGTACTCCATGCTGTCCATTAGCGGTGAATTCCCCAGACGTACAGCTTGATTATCGCCTCACCTCCCGTCGGAGTGTGGGCCCCCCTTCGGAGTGTGGGGGGTACCTTCGGAGTATCTTTAGTAACAAACACCCCTTCGGAGTGTGGGGGATACCTTCGGAGTGAGGGGGCCCCATCGGAGTGCAACTAGGACCTCTATCGAGATGTTCCGATTGTAGCCCACACACCTCTATCGGAATGTTTCCGGCCACTTCACGGCATCTAGTTGGCGAATTCCACCGTGCCACCCGCCTCTATCGAATTGTTCGAGATGTCCCAAGGAGGGCCTGAGCTGAACCTACAACGATTTGTTCAATCTCATATTGGACCTCGGTAGAGAGCACATCGAGGATCAATTTGAACCACCGATGCGGTTGAATACGCCCACACCACCGTCGCGTTCGTAACGGCGTCAACGAACTCTCTCGAACGATCTCTCCTCGAAAAGAATTATCGGAGCGACGGACGTTTGCGCAATTGTCACCAATCATGGCGGCGAGTACTCCCGACGCTCAAAATTTTTAGACTGAGATATTGGCTCTCTGGACGCTTGTACACCCCATTTACACTCTGCAGGGGGGTCCCCTCACATCGGCACGGAGGTACTCGAATATTGCTGTAGTGATTCTCAACTTTCTCGTGCGTTACGATGTCTCCCCCGGACTTGTCAAACTTGTCCGAACACCCCCTCCCTCGTACTTTGACTGATCTGAACTCTGATTCCATTTCTACGACAGGCCGCACATTGGGATCGTGTCCGTAGGTCGAGGTATTCTATGAGATTTGTCCGAAGGGCCCCCCTGTGGGTCACTTATCCGAAGTTTCCGAACAGGGAGTGGTTCGGTGACAGACGTGGCTGCTTGTCTGATCCCATAGTGGGAGTGAAAGTGGCTACGCACCCCCCGTGGGAGTGGCAGGAGTGACACCCCCCTCGTGGGAGTGAAAGTCGAACCCCCGTGCTGAGTAGAGGGGGGAGATCAGAGTGAAAATCTGTAACCCACACACCGCTACCGAAATGTTCTGAAGAGCGGCCCCACGCAACATTCAGAGCCTCCCAGATAGGCCTCTATTGAATATCACGAGGGAGGCATCAAACACGGGTCAGCTAGTCACGACAGCACGTGCCTGATACAAGTAATCGAGACCCGAGTTGGCTCCTGCTCGCTTTTCTTTTTCAGAGATTGACTCCTCACAGACACTGAGCAATTTCGAGACGCCATCACGGCGAAGTTCCAAGACTGTCGCAAACTGACTGATTGAAAGACCGGTATTGGATACCTGGTAGGAGGCTTCCATTTGCGGTATCCCCCCCGATAGCGAGTCACGGGCGTCAATAAGTTGCGACCGAGCTGCGTCGTACTGAGACTGTTCGTGGGCATGGATCCCCGCTTCGATTGTCTTCGCCGTATCAAAATAGGCTTGCTGAGCAGTAAGATGCTGATCGAATAGATCGCGCTGGCCATGGAGTGATTCAATCACTTCCTGCTGATTTGGCACTAGTTGACCAGTCTTTGAGGTGACCGCGTCAGGATCTATTTCTGCCTGAGTAAGTCGTATAATGGACTCCTCGAACGACTCAAGGTCGAATGCAGCAGCGGGTTCGTACTCTAAAGACTGGTTGTGATAGAGAACAGCGAGTTCAGATTTAGCCACCCGTCCCGAGAGAGCCGCCCCGGTTTTAAACGCCGCTGCAAGCGTGTTGTAATATTCTATCGCAGTACGAAGAGCGGAGACCCGCTGCTCAGTTTGTGGCCCACCTGAGCCATACCGGTTGAGAATATCAGTCACCGATTCTACCGCCCGAGTAATTTCGTCGTGGAGGGTGGAGGTTTGCAGTGGATTGACCACATCTGCATCGTTGATCCGTTCAGCTACCTCTGAAAGCCTAGTTTCGGCCTGTGCTAGGTGGTTCGAGTCTTCTGATTGGCTGGAACCCGATGGGTTGAGGAGCATTGATCCGCCGCCCAAGACGACAGCACCGAGCAATATCTCTCGCCGGCCGATTTGTTCACGAAGGTCCTCAAGATCGTACCCATCAGTAGAGCGCTCCGAATCTCCCACTACAGTTTCATTCTATCTACAATGTTTAAATTATTCCGGAGTAACTGGTCGTTAGTGGCAGAGCCAAACCCGGAGCGACTGACTGATGTTCAGTCCAAAATCCAGTCTGGACTGCGAGCACATGCTCGCGGCGAGCGACGGGTTCAATCAGTCAAGCTTGCCGATGAACTGGCGTCGATCCATGATCAACTCAACGAAGCCGAACTGCCGGTCGTTGACGAGACTGCCGATGTCAGGGCGTTCTTCAGTGATGTCGACCGAGATCTCCAACGGACGCGGAAGACGCTCGAAGTCGTAGAAGATAGCCTTCAGACAGGGTTGGGCCACAGCAAGTTGGCCCGTATCGCAATGACTGGCGGGCAGCTAAATTCCGGTGTAGCACTGATCATTGCCGGCCATAATCTCCTCACAAGTGCGGACAAACTGGATCAGGCGCACACCTCCATCGGGTCAATCCAGGATATCGCTGCAGAGCGGTTCCACGACTTCTACCGCGCCCTTGGTTTGGTCGTTGCGGAGGCGATTTTGTTCACCACGCCACTCAACTATCGAATTGCGTGGAAAGGAACGCGATTTCTAAACAATAAGTTCCTGTATTCACTTCGTCACAGTCGGTTCTCGGGATCGGTAGATGTGGCACTGAAAGGTCTTCATCGGCTGATGCTTAGTGAGATCCATTACGTGATTCGAGGGATTCTGCCAGCGGCACTCCGAACCCCTGATGAGTTCGTAACGTATCTAACCTCGATGGCTACGCAGACACTCTCTATACTCCGTGATTTCGCAGATCTGAGCTTGAAAGAGGTTCCATCCAAAGCCGAAGAAGTCGTTCACGAGTACCGGACGTTCGCTCAGGATACGTACGACGTTGTGACCGCTGATGTTGATCTGGAGGCAGTAATCCAGGACGTGGTCAAGCAATTCTCGAGAGATATCGACCTCTTCACTGTCTCATCTCCCCACGAGGATCCGAACCTGTAGTCGACGATATGGGTTCGTCCCCGAGCTGTTCGTTTGATTATTTCTGGCCACAACGTACCTCAGATTTGAAATCTTCCAATATTCTACCGTCTCAATGCGTCTATCTGTCCTAAACACTCGCAAAGTGGGGTGTGGTAGTGATTGATCAGAACAGTTGGTTCTGAAATTCTAATCTCCAGTATTTCGAAGGTTTAGGTCCTATGAAGGCACTAAACACTCGCAAAATGGGGTGTGTGGAAGCCACTCACAAAATTTAGCACAATTCTAGTACTGGGAGTCTCGCAGAGTCAGGCTGATTTAACGACAATCGAGCACCAGTAGAGGTTGCAGCGCATTCTACCGGAGATCTGAGCTGACTGTGAGGCTAAGAAGTGTCTGTTGAAGTGAAACCTCTTCCGTTCGATTTTCGAGTGAAAGACACACCCGCCTCTATCGATTTGTTCGAGATGTTTCCGTACATAGGACTCAGATCCGAACTTGTCCGACCACCCCCCATAGGAGTGACTCGCCCCGACTGCAAACTTTCATCCCATCGGTACGAGGTCTTAATCCATGGTTGACATCATCAATTTCGTTCGTTCTTGCCTTCTGGAGTGGTCAGAGGTAGTCGCTGGACTCGGTTCTCTTGGTCTAACTACTGGTTTGGTCTACCTCTACAGTCGGCAGACCTACATCCAAGAGAAGGGAGTATCTCAGTTGAGATCGCCTCGGCCAACCTGAATTCCAAGGAGAAACGACCCGCCTGCTAGCAAAATCGCAATTGACACAGGAGCTAAACGGTCTGCGGAAGAGATGCCTCCAATGACGAGAAGGAGAAGAGCGGCCTGAGAAAGAAAGATCCCCACCTGAGCAGTGGTGCTCGCAGCAGTGGCATTCAGCATATGTTCGCCATCACACATATAAGAGAAATAGATGCCGGTAGGGTCGGGTCTCGACAAGTGCGATAACTTCGTCTGCGACAGTTATGGATTCGTCGTCGCCGCGCTCGCAGTACTCACTGAGTTTCGCGTGGAAATGTGCCATCTCGAACGCCACCACAGCTCTGTTCGCGGTGTAGTCCTTGTAGGCCGGCAACGTTCTTGATCGGTGACTTCAAGACGTACAACGCCTCCGACTGACGCGCCGAGCGGTCGTGAACACGAGTGGAACGGTGCCACGGCGTAGATCAGCAGTTGCTCGTAGCTGCCCCATCCCGCGTTCTCAGTAATGCTGTATTGTGTGGTTTTCCTGTCGCTCCGCTAACTTCAACAGATGGCCGCTCCTCAGGATGACCATGGACTGCCCCGCGTGCGGGTGCCCTGTCACCCTCGAGGTCGGACCGGAACGGCCGCTTTCGATGTCGCTGTCCGACGCAGTCCTTGCAGCGGAGGAGGACGAGCGCATCGAGGTTACCCGAGATTGTTGGGACTGTGGGTGGCACGAGACGCGACAGATCCTCGTTGAATCCATCGACACAATCGCGGGCGACGAGGCAACCGTTGAGCGAGCCGCACTCATCGACGAGATCACCGATGAACTCGCGGGGATCGATCAGGTAGCGACGCTCGAGGAACTCCTCGCAGAGACCCGGCGGCAACGGCGAACTGAGGCAAGCACGGCTGATACGGATAGCGATAGTACAGAGTGACTCGCAATGCCGGATGCTGAGCCCCTCTATGACGTTCGTGAGGAAACCGGGAATCCCGAGCACGCATCGGTCGACGATGTGGTCGAACGGGCGCAAAACCCGCGAGCCGATCACGAAGACGCACAGTCCGATACGGCGATGGCTGCTATCATCGATACTTACGAAATTGAGTCGGTCCGTACAGTCGTCCAGCGCATCCTCATCGACGACGAACCGTTCCGGACCGCCACAAATGGCCTTGAGATGCGTAACGTCGACGCTGTTCGGATCGTGACGGCCGCCATTGGTTCATCAATGAGGTAGACATCGACGACGGCGACGCGATGACCGTCGACACCACTGACGGAGATACCCGATGACTGGGACACTCCACGCTATCTATATCGTGGTCTGATCCCGACGGTAGAGAAACGATTAACGGGTGACGTGTGAACGTCGGAAACGTGACCGACGATCTCGCGTATCCTTCTGCCGAACTCATTCTAGATCTCCACGAACAAATCGTGGCAGAAGGCGACACTACAGAGCCAGGCGTTCGGTCAGAAGACGCGATTGCATCCGCGCTGCAGTACATCTCGGAGGGGTACTTCGGCGAAGTACCCGAGACAATTCACCACAAAGCAGTCCATCTGATGCGGCTTCTCGTGGCGGAGCATCCATTCGTCGACGGGAACAAGCGAACAGCGCTCCGAACAGTCGTCGTCTTCTATATGATGAACGGGTACACATTTGACTACGGTGATGAAATTCGCGCGCTCTTGCACCGGTTTGCGACCGACGAAGCTGCGGTCGACACGGACACTGCGGTCATCTACTTCCGCGCATGCGCCCGTCGCAACTGATAAAGGGTCACACTGAGTATCTTCAGCAGAGCAATGGCGTCTAGCACCGATTCCTCGACGGCGGTCGACGACGAGGTCCGCCAGCTGTACGAGCGGTATCAGGCGGCCGAGAGCGACGCCGAACGTCACGCGATCGCTCTCTCGATGGGGAAGCTCGATGGACGCCGTCACGCGGAGATCTACGCAGCCCTCGAAGACGAGTAACTACCTTTCCGTCCTTTCAAATGCGGCATCGTCCGTGACTGGCGATCAGTGATCGGAAACTAACTCATTCGTCATGCAGGCGCGCTCTTGCTCGCGCCCGGTAGTGCGCTCGCGAAGGCGCGAGCGAGAGCGAGTCGCAAGGTCGTTACGGTCGATGAACAGGCATTCGAGAAAGCGGGCGGTCAGGCGGTCGATGAAGATGGCTTCCCGGTCGTCGACGAGACGCCGGAGTTCGAGGCCGCGGTCGAGCAGGAGACGCAGGCGAAGGTGGATGCGAACCATCCGGACGGGATCGCGGACACGAGCGAAGACCGGATTCACGGTGTCACCCTCGAACAGGAGGAGCGCATTCGGGCGCGGGAAGCCGAACTGGAGCGCATCAGTGCCCAGGCCGAGCTGGGAACGCAGGACGGTCGCGAGCAGCGCACGCGGGAGGTCGCCGCGCAAGGGAGCACGAAGCGCCGGCGGGAGTTCCAGAAGCGGGCCGCAAGCGTGGACCCGATGGCCGACCCCGAACGAGAGGATCCCCGAGCGGAGCTCTCCCAGGATCAACTGGCGACGGTGAACACGGAGGCAGACCGACTCGCGACGCGGTTGGATGGCTGGTCGCGTGCGGCGATCAGTCGACGCCTGGCCGAAGCGGTCGTCGACGGCACGGACATGACGAGTGCGGTCGTGCGGGTGTTCGAGGAGTTGCAGACGGCCCCGGGGGGCACCGTGCCCATCGACGCTCTCGAGGACGTCGATCGCAAAGAGGTGAGCATCGAAGGTCGGATCGAAGTGCTCTGGGATAGTGATTCGCCAGCCATCGCTCAAGTTGGACTCATCGCGGACGACAGTGGGAAAACGAAAGTGACGATCTGGGAGAAGTCGAATGCCCCCTGGATCAGGGAAGGCGAACAGGTGCGCATCCACGGAGCGGCGAGAAATTGGTACGAAGGACGCGTCTCACTAGCCGTCACTGGCTGGTCGACCCTTCATTTCCCGGAGCGCGGCCGCTGGTGGGACGAGTAACCAGTCGGCGCAGCCTTCTTTTTTATTGTGTGCCGGACCGACCCAAGCCCCACCGCCCCACCCTCCGCTCCGTGCTCGCTTCGCTGCGCGCGCAGCCACGACCTCAGGTGTCGGTCTGAGATTTATCCCTGAAACCGGGGGAAACGGTGCGCGACCGGGCGTGTTTGTCCCACCCCACGAGGGGTGCGGGCGTGCCCACGCTCGGAGCTACGCATGAAAGTCGAAGGAGACTACACGTGCGACATCTGCGGGGAATCGTTCGAAACGAACGTCGAGATTGCCGGCCATATGCGTTCTCATCAGGTATCGATACCTACTGAAACGATCATCGACGAACTGCAGCGACTAGCCGAAGAGAAGGGGCGAGTTCCAAAGCAATCGGAGATCGAAGAAGATACTGAATTCACAAAAGGCGCAGTGCGCTCAACGTTTGGGAGCTGGGACGAGGGATTGGAAGCTGCCGGACTTGAACCTCGAACAAACGGATATAGCGACGCAGAGATCATTGAGGAGCTACAACGAGTCGCCAGCCAGATCGGCCATTCACCCTCACGAAATGAGTGGCGAGAATTGGGGCGTGTCTCGGCCAACGCAGTCCAGACTCATTTCGGGTCGTGGAACGAGGGCCTCAGAGAAGCCAACTTAGAGACGACCACACAGCGGACCGCCACAAAGGAGGATGTCATCGAGGAGATTCAGAACCTCGCCGCAGAACTCGGACGACCACCGAAGGCCCAAGAAATGGAACAGCACGGAGCGTGGTCGGTGAAAGTCGCCCAGCGATGCTTCGGCCGCTGGAATCGTGCGTTGCGCCGTGCAGGGTTCGAACCCCACAAACAATGGAGTGTCAGTGAAGAACAGCTCCATCGGGAGATCGAGCGCTTAGTCGATGAGCTAGGCCACGTCCCATCAACTATCGAGATGCGTGACTCTGGTCGCTACTCAGTTGGATCCTATGCCCGCCGGTATGGGACCTGGCAAGACGCCATCGAAGCGGCCGGGTTCGAGTATCCCGGCCGGCCAAGCGGCCCAGAGCATCCACTTTGGAAGGGCGGCTACGGAGACATTTCGTACGGACCGAACTGGTACAGACAGCGCAAGCGTGCGCTGGAACGGGACGGCTTCGAGTGCCAGATGCCGGGCTGTCCGATCGGCCGCGAGACCCACCAGGAACGCTGGGACCGTGACCTGAACGTCCACCACATTACGCCGCTTGGCGTATTCATCGATGCCGACGGCGTCCTCGACTACGAACGGGCGAATCGGCTTGAGAACCTGGTCACGCTCTGTCAGCGCCACCATACGATGTGGGAGGAGTTCGCCCCGCTCCAGCCGGATATTCGCTAACCGCGTCCGGTGGTGCTTATCGCCCCCAGCGATGGGTAGCGGGGGCACCACCTTCCCGTCCTACTATGACCGATGACACGACACTCACGGCCCGTGAACGGCTTCGCATTCACCTCCGCGAAGCCCACCGCACGACCGACTCACCAATCGTGGAAGCACAGCTCGATGCCGCACTAGACGCTTGGAACGACCTGCCGCCGACACCGCTGCGAGAGTGTCCCGTCTGTGGAAAAGTCGGACTGCCAGAGCGGATTCAACAGCACCGATGCACAAAATAATAGAGCTGGTATTACTGATAGGTATGAAGGTCAAAACCTCTGATCCGGAATCAAGGGATAAACAGCAAGTTCTCCAGAACATCCGTGAGGACGCGAAGAGCGAGAGTGGAGATATCCACACCTGAGTCGATAGGAATGAACCACTGGATGAATACCTGGACTGTTGCAAACCACTGGACCGTGAACTAACGCTCTCTGCAACGTAATCTAATCAGCGGCCTATCGCAGGCATCTTGGGAGTGACTGTCTGTTTCAGTAGTTCTATTGGAGGTGAATTCTAATTGTGCTATAACTGATGAGACGGCGGACCTTCCTTCGGACCGGGCTCGCTGTCGGGGTGACAGCGACGCTGGCAGGCTGTTCGAACAACGCAGAAGATGGGACTAAAACAGGTTCACCAACCGGCACAGCAACTGACACCGCCACAGAGACAGCGTCACAGGCCGACGAAACGACGACTGCAGAGGAAACCGCAGACGACTCAGAAGTCGACAGACCGGCCAATTATCGCTGGGACATGGTTCCTGGCCGGAATAATGAGATCCGTAGCCGACTGGGACAGTACGCTGAGGAAAGCGTAGGAGGAGTCGTCCAGAATCATCCTGCATTCGAATATTCTACAAGCAGAGATGTAGACAACCAATCTATCGACTTTGAAGGCTTGAAACTGTTCCGAGATGCCACATTCGACCTAATGGCTAATGACAACCCGGAAAACCCTATGGAGCAGATGGTACAGGCCTATGTCGACGAAGATTTATTTACAGACGCGAAGACTGGAGGTTTCTTCGCCCAACATGATTTGGACGCACCGACACAGTACGATGCAGAAGGATGGTTGAATGCGGAAACAGTCGCAGACTCACTTGACTACGGACATAATCTTGCCGTAGCAATCACATGGGAACAAGCAAACAGAACACCAGATACAGTAGAGGAAACTGCAGCGGTAATAAGAGAAGCCTACAAGAGACATCATGACTTCGATGTACTTGCCTGGGCTACAACGATGGGTAGCCGTACTAGAGAGGATATAAACGACCCGACAGGTCTTCTATATTCTCCAGACGATGATACTCTCAGGAACTTCAACTTTGATACCGATGAAGGTAACGGAGAAGACTCCCGACAGATGCACGCACCAATCGAAGAATGGAGCGTTATACAGGGAGAAGGACCAAGCGGAGAAAGTCGCTACCACCCGCTACTATTCCATACTGATCGACGTATGAGCGGCCAAGCATCAGATTTCATGGAAGCAAAAGAGATTGCTGCAAACACGGTCAGAAATATAGCTTCTGGTCCTACTCCTAGAAACAAACAGGTAGACCTTGAACACAATTATTCGATGACGACGGGGATGACAGAGCAGTTGAGCCGCACACTGCTCGAATACAACAGTAACGATGCAGACTTTGAAGATGTATGGAATCTTGCAAGCGTCATAGAGGATGTACGAAGAAGAGATGGAAACTACATCTTCGATACCGCTGATCAAAATGATGACTACAGTGGATTCTTTGATGGCGGCTTCGCAGTCTACGAAGTAGAAGACGACTCAGTAATCAACGAGGTCTGGCAAGACGAAGCAGGTCAATACGATAACTTCGGCCAAGTCTACGACGAACTTGCGGCCGTCTGAAGGGACCAGTCACTGCGACTGTATTGGACAGTCAACCGGAAAATGATATTGCAGACACCCCTAATTCGATTTCCGGACGTTATAGGACGAATAGTGGTCCTATAGACGTCGACCTCGGCAATCATAGGGTTCGTCATCCAGTACTCAGTGTACTTCAACGACGTAATTCAACCACTGTAACTCCTGGTATAGACGGTTCAAACCGGCAGAGAGTCTATTTACCCCTCAATGGGTGAGGGGCGCGCTGAACTGGCGGGTTCCCGAAACACGGTGAGAACGATGGCAACTAGAGACATCTACGAAACTGGCTTCGACGAAGACGTCCGAACGGAATCGAGTGCGAACCAGTGTCCCGAGTGCGACGGCCGAGTCACGACGAACGCGGTCGAAACGGTCTGCGAGGACTGTGGGCTGGTCATCGACGAGCAGCGCATCGATCACGGGCCGGAGTGGCGGGCGTACGACGACGAGAGGCGTGAGCGAACGGGTGCTCCACTCACGGCGGCTCGCCACGATCGCGGCCTGTCGACGGAGATCGGTCGCGGTACCGACGCGAAGGGGAACGAACTCTCGGGGCAGAAGCGACGGCGACTCGCGCGGATGCGCCGTGAGCAGACCCGGGGGCGCTGGCGGTCGAAAGCGGAACGGAATCTCGCCCACGGATTGGGCGAAGTGCGTCGGTTGGCGAGTGCGCTCGAACTCTCCGATTCGGTCCGTGACCAGGCGTGTCAGCTCTTCCGGAGCGCCCAGAACGAGGATCTGCTTCGAGGCAGGTCCATCGAGGCCATCGCCGCGGCCAGCATCTACGGGGCATGTCGGTGCAACGGCCTCTCGCGGTTGGTGGATGACGTCAGCGAGATGGCTCGCGTCGCGGAATCACGGGTCACGAACGCGTACAAGACGCTGAACGAAGAGCTGGGCCTCCCCGCCGAGCCCGTCTCCCCCAGCATGTTCGTGCCGCGTCTCGCTTCGGACCTCGAGTGTCCGGACGAGATCCGACAGCGGGCCCGAACGCTCGCAGAGCAGGCCGAGGAGCGCGGCGTCACGACGGGCGTCCATCCGGCTGGGTTCGCCGCGGCCTGCCTCTACAAGGCTGGTCGCGAAGAGGGGCGATGGTTGACGCAATCCGAGGCCGCGGACGTGGCGAACGTCACCGCACCGACCATCCGAACACACCAAAACGTGCTGGGCGAGTTTTCTACCTGAATCATCGTCGGTGGAGACTTTGTCACGTCTAGAGGGATTGCTGAAAGTAGATGGGTTGGAGAATATCCTACATCTGATGCCCCTCGTGTAGCGCGTGACGGAGTAGCTAACCCGAAATGGTTGGTGGAGACGAAGCACTCATCAGACTCGTTATCCTGTCTGGAACCAGTGACGCAGGAGATCGTCGAGGCCCTGTTCGTTGATCCCTTCGCCGTAATGAACACGGTTGGGCTCGTCGCGTTCGCCCTTGTCGGGGCGACCAAGGCAATCCGCGAGGAGTTCGATCTATTCGGTGTCGCGGTGGTCGGCCTCGCTACGGCATTTGCAGGCGGGATGACCCGGGACCTCCTCGTCAATCGGATTCCGCTCGCGCTCAGTACACCCACCGAGATCGCCCTCGGATTGCTCGGTGTCGGACTAGCGGTTGGAGTGAGTGCCACCCTCGAGTCAGCCGACACGCATCCGGTGACACAGTTCTCGGATGCGATCGGGCTCGCCGCGTTCACAACGACAGGTGCTATCGTCGCAACGCAGGCCGGCATCCCCGCCTTCGGCGTCGTCGCGATTGCGACTATCAACGCGGCCGGGGGTGGTGCTGTGGCCGATATCCTGCTGGATCGCTCGCCATTTATCCTGCTCGACGATTTCTACGCCAGCTGTGCGGTACTGGGTGGGAGTGCATACTGGATGATCGTCGCTGTCGGAGGGGCGAACGGAACCGCTGCAGCGGTGTGCGCAGCGATGGTTGTAGGCACACGAATTGCGGCACTTATCTACGGCTGGTCACTTCCGACTGCACAGGTACTGGGACTAACACGAGAGTAGCGCCTCAGGGGCCACGGAGATGAAGACAGAGAGAGCGGAGGTTATCGGCGTTCCCAGAGCGGCCGATCATCACCGACGGACTACCGTCGGTCTGACAGCATTCAGAGCCAGTCCTCACCCCAAGCGTCAAGCGACTCGAACACGGGACAGAGGGCATCTCCCTTCTCCGTCAGCGTGTAGTAACTCGCCACCGGCGACTCGAACTCCTTCCGGTTCTCGATGAACCCCTCCTCCGCTAAGTCGTCGAGCACCCGCGAGAGCGTGTAGGAGCTGGCGCCCGTCGAGCGTTTGAGTTCGTTGAATCGCTTTTCACCGTCGCGCAGGTCGTTCAGGACGATGAGCTTCCACTTCGCTCCCATCTCCTCGACCGCTCCGACGACGTTGCAGACGTCCGCATTCCGCCGTTCGACCTCGGTGTCTTCGTCCGTGTCAGCCTCGGGTGGTTGGGTCGCCATTACTTGGTTACACTATTGTTGCCTGAGCTATATATAGGTTTGGGAGCAAACTAGGTAATGTAATGGAACTACAACACTCGACGGTGCTCGTGACCGGCGCAACCGGTAACATGGGTCCGTACGTGACGGATTCGCTGATCGAGAGCGGCGCCGACGTCGTCGGTACCTACGTCACCGAAACGGCGAGAGATGAAGTAGCGACCCGCGCTGAACACGCCGATGCAGTATCGTACTACCAGGTCGATCTAACCGATCAGGCGGCGGTCGACGCCTTCGCCGAGACGGTTGTCGATGACCACGGATCGGTCGATCACATCGTTGGCCTCGCTGGTGGGTTCTCGATGGGCGGCGTCAGCGATACCGACGCCGATGCGTTCCAGGCCGCGTTGAATCGCCACGCGACGACGGCGTTCCTGACCGTTAAGGCCTTCGCGGAGCACCTCGACGAGCACAGCGGAGTCGTTCTGTTCAGCTCTGACCGCGCCATAACCCCCGTCGGCGGGACGCTCGCGTACGACGTCGGCAAGGGCGCGGTTCGAACGCTGACTGAGTCGCTCGATGTCGAACTCGAGGCCCGCGTCAACGCCGTGGCTCCGTTCCTCATCGATGTCCCGGGGAACCGCGAAGCGATGCCCGACGCCGATTTCTCGGAGTGGACGGCACCGGAGGCCGTCGTCGACGAAGTTGTTCACCTGCTTTCGAACGCGGGTGTTACGGGGCAGATCGTCCAGCTGACCGGTGGGCAGCCGGGGGTCGAGGACTGATGGCGCTGGAGACTGCAGCTGGTGGGCTCGCCTTCTTGGTGGGCCGCGTCGTCTTCGGCGTCCTGCTCGGGTTCATGGGGCTCGGTCACTTCACGGGGCTCGACGGAATGAGTGGCTACGCCGAAGCAAAGGGCGTTCCCGCCCCGCGGCTCGCCGTCACCCTGTCTGGCCTCATGCTCATCGCTGGCGGACTTGCCATCGCGCTCGGAGTCTACCCACTCGTTGGTGCGGCAGCGATCGCGCTATTCTTCCTGGGCGTGACGCCAGTCATGCACGACTTCTGGACGGTCGATGACCCCGAACAGCGGCAGTCTGAGATGACGAACTTCCTCAAGAACGCCACGCTCTTCGGCGCAGCGCTCGTTCTCGCAGCATTCAGTAGCACCGCCTGGCCGTACGCGCTCAACATCGGTCTCTAAGATGTCTCCCATGACCACGCAAACAAATCCAGACGTACTCCCCCAGGAGGCACACATCGGGCGGACCGCGCTTCGCGTCAACGACCTCGAAGAGCTAACCGGGTTCTACCAGGATGTCGTCGGCCTCAGCGTGCTTCGCCGAACCGACACCGAGTCAGTACTGGGTATCGATGACACGCCGCTCCTCGTCTTAGAGGGTGATGCAGACGCACTCGGACGACACCAATCGGCAGCGGGTCTCTTTCACAACGCATTCAGAGTCCCCTCGCGTGCGGCATTAGGCGACGCGTTAGCCCGCATTCAGGAACACTGGCAGCTCGGTGGCGCGTCCGACCACGGCGTCAGTGAGGCGCTGTACCTGACCGACCCAGAAGGCAACGGCATCGAGATCTACCGCGATTACCCCCGTGAGGACTGGCCCCGCGCTGACAACGGGCGCATCCGTATGGGTACGTATCCTCTCGATCTCGGCCCGTTGGAAACCGCAGCCGCAGAAGCGTCAGGATTTCCTGCCGGAACGGACGTGGGGCACGTTCACCTCGAAGTGTCCTCGCTGGAGGCGTTCCGCGATTTCTACGTGGACACACTCGGGTTCGAGATCCAAACAGAAGTGCCAGCCGCCCTCTTCGTCGGGGCTGGCGGCTACCACCACCATCTCGGGGCGAACACGTGGCACCACAGAACGGGACCGGTCAGCGGACGTGGACTATCATGGTTCGAAGTGCTCGTGCCAGACGACGACTCACTCGAAGCAGTTCGGGAGCGGCTCGTAACCGGTGATATTCCATCCACCGAAACGGATGAGGGGGTCGTTGTTCACGATCCTGATGAGATCGAGATCCGCATTCGAGCGAACTCATCGAACCAGTAGCGTAGACGCAGGCAGTATTCGACGATCGAGAACCACTCTGTAGCACGAACAGGCCGCTTGGAGCGGTGCTATAATTTAAACCGGAAGACGAGCCAAATTCTCGGCAGATCGAACTATGGAAGGTCACTACTCTGATTTCAAGGAACTCCGACCGACCGGCGAAGCCACCCACATCCCAGACGATACACTTGACGACTGCGGAGGGGAAGAAGCCCAGCAACAGCGAGTAGCATCGAGCAGTAGAGGATATCCCAACCAGGCAACTACGGAGATCGAATGCCGGTCCTGTGGGGTATCCATTCCGGCGACGCAGACGAAGTGCCGATTTTGCCTCACCAACCACGTTGACGGCACTTCCTCAGTCAACGCGAACGACGCTCCAGAACAGACCCTCGTCGGCATCGTCCACCTGGTCGTCGAGTCGACCACGTTCTACGGCGCCGTGGCGAAGGGCGGCGCCGCAGCGAACCTCCTGTCCGCCAACGAGGCGGAGCCGGCCGTCGACGACTACACCCTCATCTACGATCTCGACGAAGCACCGGCGCGCCAGCTGGTCGAACAATGGCCCTCACTCCCCGACGCGGTACAGGAGTCGTCAGCGGGGGGAGAGCGGCTTCTCAGTGCCGCCCGTGACCGCGCTGGATGCCTCGGGCAGGGATCGTCGGAACGTCAGGAGCAGGCCCCGACGCGGCTCTACGACCAGCGTGGGGACGGCATCCGCAACGCGTCGCGTCTCGACGCTGTCCTCGACGACGCCGACGATGCGGTATGGCTGGTTCCAGCGATGGCGCTGACCGAATCTACTGGTGAAGCTGCGGCTGATCGCCAGGCGTCGTCGGTACCGACGACGCAGGAACTCGACTGTCAAACCTGTGGACGGGCGATCGACCATCGGTTCAAGACCCACGAGTCGGTCCCGGATGCGGCGTGGACGGGGCAACCGATCTGGGAGTGCCGGGTGTGTGGCTCGGTTCGCTACGGCCCCATTCTCGAGTAGGGCCAGGCGTCGGTTAACCAACAATCTGCGAGTAAGGTCGAGGTTCGTTGGTTAAGAATGGGGTCTCCTGCAAGCCCGACGCCAGTCTCGATGGTGGGTCTTTCCGCGCCGGCGAGCGGTGAGGCGCTTCCGATGGACCAACAGTTCAAACAAGGGTACCGGATGCATCGTATACTCAGCAATCTCAACCGACTCGACGTCGACCGATTGGACGACGCGGATCGAGAGCGAGTCGAGACCGCGAGAGACCTCCTAGAGGAGGTGAGCCTTCTCACGCGGCCGGGCGACGGAGCCGGGGCGGACGCCCACGCAGATTCCTAACTGGAGTCGTCGGCCACGCCCGGGGAGGCAGCTCTCGCGTCGGTTTATCGCCCCCGACAGGGGTGCGGGGGCGACCCCGTGAAGTCCAGACATGGCGACACTACAAGCTGCGACGACGTCGACCGGCGCGATCGTATCGGATCCACAGGCAGTCCGTGAACTCTGTGAGAGCTACTGCTTCGGGACGCTCGACTGGGAGGTGACCGAAGGCGGAGAGCTCACCATCTGGGGGTACGATGACTTCGAGGTGTACGAGGCGCTGGAGAACGGTCTCCCGGACTACGAGGGCGGTATCGTGACCCACGAATTCCTGCGAGGACTCGCCGACCACCTCGAAGCCGACGAAGAGTTCGATATCCAGACAGCGGGGTTCACCAAGTGCCGCTTCCCTGTGCTGGCGAAGCGGTACGTCGTTCGCGATGGCGAAGTCCTCCACGCAGACCTCAGTTCCCCCGACCCGATCGACGAGTAGCAGTAGTTTCCGATACTGTTTCTTTATTTAGAGTGAGAGCTGAAACAGCTGGTCAGTACAGAGCATAGATGCATCAGAGCGGTCACTACAGGGACGTGAGCAAACGGAGTGAAAACGATCTCCGGCAATTATATTGGATTAATTAACATTTGCGGCGTCTTTCCACTGGTTCATAATGTCGTTGCTAAGACGGCCAGAGTCGTACTGGAAGCGTTTCCCCGTTTGGACGCCTTCGGCGACCTCTTTTACGTCATCGGCATAATCCGGGTCCCAGCCTTTTTCAGCGACTAACCAGGCTCTGATTGCTTCAGGATCGAAGCTGATGCCGTTGCTATGGAGGGTTTTGAAGATCTCGATACAGGTAGCACGATCTGACGAATGCGTGATACCAGTCGAGGTGTTGACCAATGCATCGAGCGTGTCGACAGCTTCCTTGGCGATCGGATTCTCGATTTCTGGTGCATCGCCACTCGCATCTGATTGGAGTGCTGACGCGCCCCAGGTATCGATCCAGAACTGGACGGTGTCCTTCGACCAAGGCACGACGAGCACATCGGTCACACCATACATTCCGTCAATCTTGTCCAGCAGGTCTTTGTCTGGGTAGATAGCAAGGACAGGACCGCTTTGCCACCCCGATGGATCAATCCGTTTCGTCATCAGCTGGATCTCTGCTTCACCGACGCCGACCGGCTTCTTTTTATTCAACGCCTTTGCTGCCTGGTCACCGATCACAGTAGATACGACACCGTCCAGCTGCTTTTTCGTGTTTACTGCCAAGACAGCATCTCGTTTCTCTTCATGCTGCTCACCGAGCTGTTGCACCCACGCGAAGGCCAGTTCGACAGCCTCCTCATTTGGCCCCTCGGAATCGATGAACCAAGATGTCCTGTCGTTTTGACTCATAATTCGGTGCTTCTCAGCAACTCTTGAAAAATCAGGTGGGTATGTCTGATTGAGGCTGCTCTCCTACGACTTATAATACTGGTCTGTGAATACTTGCAGTGATAGGATGTCGGTTGGGCAGTACGTGACTGAGCGGTTCATCGGGAAGCTCATCCTTGCCTGGCTTGCTGCCTTGATTCTCGCAGGGATCGGAACCGTCTATACACCTTTTTCGCTCGTGGAGATTGCTGGTGTGATCGGTATGTTAGGCACTCTGGGTATTCTAGCGATCCAAGTCCACAACACGTCGAACAATAGAGTCGAGCCGGAGGACGCTGGCGAGTACGTGGACGGGACTGATCGGTCCGATACCAGTGACGATGTGGTGAATGGGGATGGAGATGGGGCATCGACGGAGCATGACGTAGGTGCGACAGAGGGGTTATCGGCGACCGAGCGGCGGGTCCAGAATGAATTGATCCGTGAGTCATATCGTAGGTTTACAGACCGGCCGTTTACGTTCTGGCCGAGTCCACAAGGTGAACGGCTACGCAGCTATCTCAACGATGAATTCGAGGACGTTGATGAGGACGTGATCGATAAGGTGTGGCGGTTCTCAAAGGATGATGGGTTCTTCAAGCGGCGGCCAGGGAAGCGGTCACTGACGATTACACCGACGACGCTGTGGCGAGCAAAAGAGTTGGGTGAGGAACTCTTGTTGGATGACGCGGTTCAGGATGAAATCCTGGACGTGTTACTCCAGTCATACCGATCGGATCCTACCTATCCCCGGGTTGATCGTGACGAATTGATTGAGGCAGTGGGCCGGTCGTCAGACGTCGTGGATCATAACCTCTGGTTGCTCCGAGAGAAGGGATACGTCGAGACACAAGCCTACATCAATTCGAGTGACGGCGGGTACAGTGAGGCGGAGATCACCAAGCTCGGGCGGCAGGTCAGTCAGTAACCCACTTCAGTTGAATTGACGTTCAAGGAACCGCTGAGCCGCAGTCTGAGACATAACTTCCCACGATGGGAAATCCGTGTGCTCGTCGACATAGGTATCGAACTCATCCTCCGGGATGGCCTCGAAATCGTCCTCGTCCTCAACATCCCATTGACTTGCCTCAAGCAACGCTTCGAAAGAGTCGAATTCTGTGTACAGCTGCATGAACTCCTCTGTGAACAATTGCTCGAACGGGATCTCATTCTGCTCGTTCATCCGGAGCCCTGACTGCTCCTCTAACGCCTTCTCTATGTTCTTCTTGAACTCGCTGGCGTCAATATCCATACACGCATTTACACTGACTTCGTTCAAATAACTAAGCAATTCTACTTACCGATTTAGCCGCCCCGATTTCACTATTCATCCCGAATAAAGAAGCCTCGATAGGAACTACTGGTGGCGTTGTTCGTCCCCCGAGAGGGGTGCGGGGCGATCCAGTCGCGGTCGCCCCGTGAGGTGATTGCTCGATGGGACACCGCGCACTCGTTGCGTACGAACGCACAGACGGACAGTACACGCTCCACTACAGCCATTGGGGTGCAGCGAACCTGAAGCTCAAGCACCGAATCTCGGCTGAGACGCCGTTCGGTGGCGACGACACCGACTCCAAGTGGGCGAAACAGCTGCTGGCGGAACTGGCCGATGGCCTCGAGGCAGATGCGGTCGACGGCTACCTCGCCGGCGAGGATCGACCGTCGACGGTCGTCGAACCGAAGCCCCGCGCCACCGGGCTCACCCTCGACGAGATCGTCGCTGACCATCTCGACTACCTCCACCACGAGGCGTTCTTCGTAGTGTCGACGACGTTCGAAGTGACCGCCTATCGGACGCTGTGGTTCGGCCTGCAGTACGAGTCGAAGACAGTCGAACAGGGTGAGACGGTCGGGAATGGCGCGCTCGCGACGGTGCGCTGGTACGACGGCGAGCCGGTCGGCGATGGCCACCTGCAGGGCCAGTTCGCGGCCCTCAAAGACGTCGTCGGCGACATGATCGACAAGGGTGTCTTCACGCCGTCGACGGCGAGACAGTACCTGAAGCGGAAGCTCGCTGAGCGGGTCGGAGACCGACAGGAGCTGCTCATTCCGACTGGTGAATCTCCCTTCGAAAAAGCCAATCTCGGCAAGTCGTAGAAAATTTGCTAGAGGGCAGAACAGCTCTCCTCACCTGTTTACAGGTGATTGCTACTCTCGACCGCTACCTTAGCGCTGGGGGGACTTGTCCTATACAAAAGCGGGGCGAGATGGTGTAATTCTACCTTATATAGTGTATCTGAGCGTCACTCCTCCCAGTGAATTGCACGCTCAACAACCTCTTGTTCTTCCGGATGGAACTCGGAAAGCTTCACTTGAACCTCCCTACTCTGTGACCGAACGGTTCGCTCGCGCGAATCGAGCGTTGAGAACGGGTTCGGGACCTGAATCAGTCTCGCATCGCCGCTCTTTCCGGATTCAAGCTCCACTGCGACGTATAGATAGTATGCTTCTCGGAGGTTTTCGTTTCGTGCCGACTTCCACTCGTTCCAGCTGATCGACGGCCGCCGCGTGTTCGATCCAGACGATTTTAGCTCGATACACCGTTCTGGCTCGCTGGTGTCTCGAGCTACCACCAAGAAATCGAATCCTGGATATGGCTTGGATATCACGCCCCGCTCCTCCAATGATTCCAGAACTGGGCCGGCGATGTCGTCATTCCTCGCTTCGAGGTAGAGGTCACGCGTGTGTACGTCGTGGACGTACTTTTCTGGCTCTGGACAGCCCTCTTCGCGAAGACGCTGAAGTTCAGCGTGGTACGTTGCCTCCATCCCAAACTCATCGACTTTGTCGATATAGTTCGCCGTCACCTTGGTCTGTCGCGACGAGGATGCTTTGGAACCTCCACCACTAGTGTTCCCAGATGCTTCCGAGTGTGAACTGCCACCCGTATCCGTGTTCCCAACCGAGAGCGTGGAACTGTCGCCAATTCCGGTCAGCTGTTGAGCTGACGGTACTCGTGACCCATCCCGAACCGTGGTACCAGAGTCCGAGGACTCGGATGAAGGTTCGTCCGAGTTCGTAGACCCAGTAGTGGTCGACTCATTTCTACCCGTCGTGATCTGCTCACCGTCGAATCCGGCGCTGGCGACTGTTTCAATTTGACGTTGTTCTGCTCGTCCCTCGTACGCTGCCCGCCTGGCCTCAAGCTCTCTCCGGCTAGCTGGCGCGCCAGCCGCCTTCAGTTGCGATTGCATCGCTCCTCTGTCGGGCGCTTGTTGCAGGAGTACGTACAGCGACTCCCAGCTCCCCAGGCCGTGATACTCTGCGAATGCTTTCGATATCGATTCCACCGGGGCGTCTCGAACCGGATCGGAGCTGTCCGCAACGACGTACACTCGCGTCCGATTCCCGTGATCGTCCCGCTCGATGAAGTACTCCGCCGGCCGCGTCAAAGGATCCGCTTTCGGACTATCCCGAAGCTCATAACTGACCTTCAGAGAGCCGACAAGGACTATTTGGTCGACGAACCGGGACAGTCCACCTGCGTCCTCCTGTTGGCTGCTCCGCGTCGCTTTTAACCGACAAAGTACGTATGGCGCCGCCACGTCCAGCCATTCCTCTCGGAATCGCTCTGTCACCGCAATGCGTTCCTCGTCGATCTGCGGCGTCTCCTTAACGGCCTCGACCAAGTCGATCATCCCGAAGTGCTTACCGATCGCCGGCGTATCCTCGCGAGTTAACGCGAAGATAGGAATCGCCAGTCCCTCAAACCGTAATGCTTCCTCGTGACTCCGCGTAAAGTATGTCGCTGAAGCCTCGTGGAACTGTATCTCATCACCGGCCATACAGGGGACAGGCACTGAATCGAGGCCGGTTTCAGTCGGCTCCCACCCTGAAGACTGGATCTGACCTTGGTTGTCAAGTGGCGGCAAGTCCTCGCTCAGATTGCTATACGCCGCTTCGATTTCAGAGAGATAATATGCGCTAGGATCAGTCTCGTTCTCCATTTCCGTGAAGACTGATCTGATTCGTTCTGCAACCGTTCTGGCGTCACATGGCGTGAGCGTCCGCGTCTCAACACGCCGCCGAATCGATAGTGCATCGAGTAAATCAGGAGCATTCTCAGCTAGTTCCCCATACACCTCTCGGCGAAGCGTCGGTAAGAGCGGATGTCGACTGTCGCCGATGTCAACCGAGTATCGCTGTAAGTCCCTGTCGTTGAGTAACCATGCGTCCTCAGGGGGCACTTGCCCGAGCGTACTCGGCAACCAGGGGGCACGCTGGAGCTGCCAGAGCCAGAGATTCGGTAGGACACCTTCAATCTCATCCTGATCGAACAGGTAGGTCGTCTGATACCGGAGTCGGTTGTTGGAATAGAGCGCTACGGTTGCGTCCGCGTGCTCCGAGATCTTCCCCCACCATGTGTACAGGTGCCCCATCAGCAGTTTGCCGAACTCCGGATCCTTCCCTGCCTCGAGTAGTGCGTGATCGTACTCTAGTCCGTTGACTTGCCAGATGTACGGTCGCTCCCCGTCATCTTCGCTCACCGCCTCGTATGCAGCAGACTCCAGCTTCGTCAGGTACGTATCGAGGTCGCCTTCGGAGAGCGTACTTGGACTGAACTGGCTCTCCGGATCAAGCGTGGAATTAGACCCAGGATCGATGTGTTCCGTGGCGCTGTAGCGGTGTGACTGGGTGGGATGGAAGAACGGTGTGATACGAATATGCTCGCAGACCCCGATCCACTGGAAGAACTCACGCCACTTCGACCAGTCGTCAGAATCGTCTAGCCCGAATTCCCTCGGCGGTGCCAGCACCGGTGGCGATACCCCTGCCGTCTGGAGGAGTTGCTCTACTCGGCCCGCAGTGGGCTTGTTACGCTGCCAGCTCGCACCGAAGTATACCTCATAGGCACGCGCCCACTCACCATCCGCCGTTGGGACCGGAAGCATACATAAGTCGTAGTAAGGGTCGTTGCTGCGGTACGTGTACGGTAGCGGCTCCTTTGGGGAGGCTGGCGGTTTCCCAGTCGTGCTGCTCGTCGCCAATCGCTGGACGAACTCGAGTACCTCGGGGTCACGTAGTGGGCTGTCGTCGACGTCGCCGGATGATGGCCCCGGGAGGAGTGGGAATACACCCTTTTCGGCAATATCCTGGAACCCGAAGTCGTTGATGTCCCAAAGTGCATCCAGAACGTTCTCGTACTCCCCACCGTCAAGGAGCTCAGTCCGAGCATCCGAATCGGCCTGTTGAGAGCCCTCCGTGTAATAGAGTTCATTCGGGAACAGACGAATTCCCGAGAGTGCATCCGTCGGGACACTCTGTTGTGGTGGGAAGAAGCATTCGACCGACTCCGGCGTCGGCTCGTGTTTGTAGTACTCGCCGTGCGTTCCAACCAAAGGATCGCCGACCGGGAACACCGCTTCCGCCCGAGCAGCCTCAGCGAGCCGTCGCTTATCCGTACTATCAGTAAGCGTTAGCCACGTTTCCGCCAGCGCGAACACGATAGGGTCGACTGTAAGTTGCTCAGGCGCGTCTCGATACTGAAGAATGGCATTTTCGTCCGGAGCGGCACCGAGAACAGCGGGGGTGTGATGAGGCCTGAGTCGAGTTGCCCCCAGCTCTTCAAGGATCGCAGCGACATCGTGTTCGAGCAGTGGTGTTGCGGGGAACCAGCCTCCTATTTCAGCCTCATCGTTCACCAGCTCAAAACGGTCCTGCCCGTACACCATCGCCGTAAGAGGACCGACTCGTGCTGCGTCCGGATGCGTGTATGGAAGAACAATTTCAGAAAGTGGCCGCCGATCAGCGTCGGACGTCGAAGCGCCAGACGCCACTTGTTCTAACCGAGGAACAAAGGCCACTCCTTCGAAGGCATCCTGAAGTGCCTCCACAAAGCAACGGTTCACCGGGTTTGTCCGCGTCGTCTCGTCGGCGTTTACTGCCGTAAAGTCGATCGTCCGGAGGAACTCGTCGAGCGCCGTATCGGTCTCTTTTACGAAGGATAGGACGTCGGCGGCGAGGAGGTCGGCCACCCGCTGGAACAGCCAGCCATTCAACCCCATGACGGCACCAGTTTCCGGGTTTGTCGGCATATTTAGACTTCTTCGAGAGGTGCTCACCTGGAATGTCCCATTCAGCAGCGCGGGAATAGGGCTTCGCTCCTCGGTCGGCAAGAAAACGTGGACGAACGGGCGCTCATTCGCGTCGTCGCCGACAAACAACGGTCTAAGAGATGTACGCTCATCCCGATACATTGTAACATAGGAGTTTCTCGAACCAATCTTCGGGTGAGTTGAGCTTCAGTGCAAGGAAGTTGAGATACTTCTGAAGATGATGCTTCGAGACACCCCTGAACTTCGCCAGCCACTGGCGAAGGAAACTGTGGCGGTTCTCGCAGGTGTTTGTGTGGGCATCGCCGATGACATAGGTGTCGGAGTGGGTGACGGCCAGATGGCCGTCCACCCCCTCCTTGTTCTCGATACCATCGTAAATCGAGTAATCGTCAGTACAGAGGATGACGCTGCCGTCGCCATACTCAGCGATGTCTTCGTCGGTACCTTGGAGATTCTTGCAGACGAGAAACCGAACTCGTCCGTCGGAGCGACGGACGAGTGTCAGCACTGGCGGTTTGTCTGATTCGAATCGTCCTCGTCCCTTTTTTTGAGTCCGCGCTCGCGCGGACTCTCATCTTCGTCTTCGATCCCCTTCTCGCCGGCTGTCACGTAGACTTCGTCAGCTTCACAGACCTCGTACAGTTCAAATTCATCGATCTCCCCACTCACGTCTTGGACTTTGTGGACAAAGTTGAGAACAGCTTCGTAGTCTCGGCCAAGGTCACGAGCGATCTGAGCGGTCGGCTCAGATCGCATCTCCTTGATGATGTAGAACATCTCTTCGAGTTCGAAGCGATGCTGACCGAAAATCGTGTTCGTGAGGTCGTTGAAATACGTCTCACACTCCTTGCACCAGTGCTGTTGGGCGTCTTTACCGGTCGTCCCTCGCTTCACAACGTTGTCGCTCTCGCAATGGACACACGTCACCGTCTCGCCGAAGCGGGCGAGACGGAGACGTTCAAAACATCGCTCACGTGATGGTAGGAAGACTTGAGCGGACTCCTCATCCATCGTTGACTGGTCATTGATCCGCCATCCAAATTGATGTTACGACTTGTCGAGATGAGCGGAGATGTATTGTCGTCATCCTCGAGTCTGAACGCGACACTCAACCGTAATTTACCGATATCGTCGAGAATAGCCGAGTCGATTCCTGCAAACGACCGATCCGGAACATCGTACTCGCGGGCGAATGAGATGAGTTCTTCCGAGATCTCTTCAGGAGTGTCCGGATCAAGATCACCACGTCGTTCGATCCCGATAACGGATGCTGCAGTCTTTCCTCGCCAGTCCCGCCGAGTCTTCTCCCAGACACGTTGACGGTTACCGACGGCGAACTCGACACGATCCGTTTTCGGAAGCAACGCAACAGTCTCTCGCGTGACCTGCTCCTTGAACGTCGACTCAATCGTCTCGAAGATCCGTTCTTGATTCTCGTCTTTGAGCGGTAGTCGAAACACCGTCGAATATCCCGTTTTGAGTAGTTCCGACACGCGAGTACCGGGTTCACTTGGGAACGGAATCGACATCAGCGGGACGTTGTCAATCTCTCCGTCGGTCTCGACGCCCTCCTTACGCAGTTTCTTCTCGATTACGTCACGTGTCTTTTCCCGGTCGAACTCGGCAGCAAGCAGCCCGCCACCATTCTGCGAAAAAATCGCCGGGTTCGATGTGATATCCAGAATCGACGTAAAACCCCTCCCCTTGTGCCCGATAGTGGCTTCATCACCTTCGTCACCTTTCGTTGTCTGGGTGAGCGTCGTAATTGCATCCAGATCCGCAGCATCGAATGGCCGCCCAGTGTTGGCAACAAGCAGACTGTCTCCGCGCAGTTCGAATCGAACCTTTCGTGGCTTGTCGCTGTCTTCCGGCATCTCGTCATCCGCATTCTGCAAGAGTTCGAACACAAACCGTCGACTATAGTCTGCACTGTCCGCCGCCTCCAGTTTGAAGTCCTTACTCACCAACGGCGGTTCATTCGCATACGTTCCCAGCTTCGTTTCTCGTATATCCTGCAGATTAGTGATAGCCCGTTGTTCTGCCATTATCCCCCATTCAAACACGTCACACGCATAACGTTGAGGCACTAGCGAACCGGCAATCAAGAGGCATCATTTGAGTGCAGATTGCAGAAGAACCGTTTTCAGGCACCATTCACAGGAGCTGTTTTTCAGGGGTCGGAATGGGTGAGCCCCGCCATAGGCTCGTGATTCGATGACCTCAGACGACGACCCGGTTCACGACTGCGAGTTGGATTCCGAGGCGATCCTCGGAACACACACGTTCGAAGACGTCCTGTTCACCGATGAGACGGAAACCCCGGTGAACGTGCTCACCGGCGAGACACCGGCGCATTCGCAAGCAACTGTCGAGGAAGCGAAAGAGTTCGCTGCGAGTATCGACACGGCGACGCCCCAGATCGCGCTCCCCGCATCCGTCGAGTCGCAGGTCGAAACACAGAGCAAGCCCTACACGGCGGCCGCGTTCTTCCACTTCAAGGCGACTGGCTCACTCGAACGGCACCGCGCCTACCACGCCGCCTACGAGGCGGACGCGTTCCTGGTCGACTTCGAGGCAGACTACGCGTCGGGCGACCTGACCATCACTGTCGAACGAGCGGACGACGCCTGAGAATCCGCCGTCACGAGGAGCGTTTTTCGAGCGCCGGCGATGGGTGCCGGCGCAGCTGGAGCGAGCAACCACACCCGGTGCGTCGGTGTTTCGAGGTGTTCGAGATGCACATGGTGATTTACGCTCTGGTAGAGGCATCGACGCACGACGACGCCCTGGCCACCGGAAAGTCAGTGTTCGACCGCCTGGTCGGCGCGGACCCACACGCCGGCGCCGTCTTCGATTACTATGTGACCTTCGACGAGGAGGACACGTCCGTTGCGGGGAAGGCACGATGGGGTGAGTTGCCGACTGCAGCCCCGATCGACTCCGATGACGGCCAGGACCTGCTCGAGCGTGGCTGGGAGGCGACGAAGGAGGAATTCGAGCGTAATCTCGACCGGGTGAAGGAGGCCATCGACGAGCTCTCCGACGAGGAGATCATGCGCGACGAGGACCTCGCCCGACACGCCTTCCAAAAGGTCGGTGCGTACGACGGCCCGACGATCTTCCTGTACACCGAACACGCAACCGGCATTCGCCACCGTGGACAGCTGGATCGACTCCTCGAGGAGAGTGAAGAGCTCTGGATCGTACCCGCTGACGTCCACTTCTAACCAATGCCTCGCATCACCAACTGGCGACGCGAGAGCCGCTCGCCGACGCTCGCGTATCGGAACACCGAGACCGGTGCGCAAGCCGTCCTGCATCGAGCGCCGGACTCCTACCGGTACAAGTGGCGCGGGGTGATTCTCGTCGACGGCTACCCGGTGTGGTCGCGGGGGTACGAGACGAAGGACGCGACGCCGTTCCGTGACGAACTCCGGGAGCGGCCGGTCCCGGACCTCAGCTGCCCGGAGTGTCCGAACAACGACGTTCGCGTCGGCGAGAAGGCAGCAGACGGGGCGAAAATCCAGCGATGGTACGACTGCCCCGACTGTGGATACGAAGCCCCCTCACACATCGTCTACGGTGCCGAACGGTGAGTGAGTGAGCGCTGGGCGCTGTTTTTCGGCCGGCACGAGGTGGTGGCCCGGTACGACCGGGTGAGTCAACCAATGAGTCTCGAAGTACTTGACCGACACAGCGAGGCACTGTTCGAGTTCCTCTGGTGTCCCGTCTGCGGGCAGGAGGTCTTCACCCACATCCCGTTCGAGGGGGTGTTCTGCAAGAACTGCAACACCCAGGTCGAACTCCAGGAATCCCGCGAGACACGCGGCTACGAGGAGGCCGTGCTCGCCTGCTTCGATTCTACCACGACCTGGAACCTCCACGTCGACGAGAAGCTACGTCGCGACCTGCCTGATGGGTCGGCCCGCGTGAAGATCCTCGGTGCACCGGGCGCCTACAAGGTCGACTGGTGGAGTCCGGGGCCGAGTGAGGATTGGGAGCCTGTCGAGCGCGGGGAGTTCGACGACGTCGAGGAACCAGAGAAGGTGTCACACCTCGCATAACCACCAGTTAGGCCGTTTTCGGTTCAAGCAGTGATTCCATGTTTTCCTGCAATTCGTCGTACCCCTCAAACTCGAATAGCTCAGGGATTTGGGCTGTCGCTTGCGCTTTTTGTACTTTTTCACGGGCTCGACCAGCGTGACTACGTACAGTCCCGGTCTTCACGTCAAGCGCATCAGCGATTACGTACTCGTTCTTGTTTGCTTCACGCATCAAGTAGGTCAAAAACTGCTTTTTCGTGAGGGTGGAGTTATCCAGCAGTTCCTGATACTGTTCCCGATACGCCTCCACATATTCACGGGAGAATTCAGCTGCGACGTGAAATCCACCCCCAGAGGCAACTTCACCGAGGACCCCAGGACCACGGTTTGTTCCGACATAGAACTCCTCTTCCTCCGCATCCCAGTGTATTTCGGGGATTACAAAATCAATCCCCATCGGTGATTCACGAAGGAATTCCAGCTTTTTCTCTTTCTCAGGATTGTTCTCCCAGTTACTAACAGCCTGTTCGAGTGCCATACGGGAGAGATTGGCATCAAGTCCGGGGTGACCATCACGGAGAAGAACGGCTAAATCTCGGTCTGTAATCGTGTCTTGGTCTGTGCTGTCGGACATAGTGATTACTGATAGAGTAATCAAACGTGGTATTTATAATTTGGGTTGATGCAGAAGGCGAGGTGCTACAGATCGCGGACATACAGAGTCTATTGTTGCGCCGATGATGGGTGCCGGCGCACACGTGCCGGCGATGATCGATGTCGACACGGAGTCAACTCAGATTCGTCCAACGAGTGGACCAGGACGCCGAACCAACCGATCAAGACCGCCCCGCCCAAGTGTATCGACATTCGGACGGCTACCCGGAGAGTGTGCTTCGCGATCTTGCGCAATTGAAGAAACTTCTCGACGCGACCCGTGCCGAACGAGGACCGGGGTACACGGCAGCGTCGTTCGTGTTCCTCGACAAGCTCTCGACAGTCGACCTGTATCTGGATGGTGACCCAGACCGAACAATCGACGCAGCACAGCCAGCGGATCTCCTTGACCCGTCCAATATGGAGCATCTTGACCAGCCGATGTTCCTGCTCGGACACGGTGTCGAGAACCCGGCTGACGGCATCCACGGTGACGAAGAGTACCTCTACGTCGTCGAGCTCCCGACCCGGAACCCATTCGAGGAGCCCTCCGAGTGGACCGTTAAGGTGAGCGGTCATTCCACATTCCCGCGCTGGGATGGCCCGACCGACGAAGCCTTCGAGCGGGCCAGCTGGCAGTTCCACGGCCCGCTTGAGCAGGCGATCGAAGAACTGGTCGCTGAGCCGGCGTGATCACTTAGCTCGCTCAGATGATGCCGCCGATGACGAGTAGTCCGACGACGACCAGCAGCGTCGCGACAACGCTCCCCCCGGCCAGCCACTTGTTCTCCATCGCCTTCTCGTGAAGCGGCATCGCGGCGTACTCCTCGCGGAATGCCTCGAGATTCTGTTCGTCGTAGAAGTACTTCGTCTTCAGCGCGAACCGTTCCGTCACCGCACAGCCCGTACAGATCGGCTCACCTTCCAGCCGCTCCGTTTTGGTGTGGCTGGAGCAGGCGATGGCCCCGCAGTTCGGACAGTAGGTATACGTCTCATCGATGCCACTCGTGTCACAGTGAACGCACCGATGGATGCCGTCCTCGGCGGTCACTCGTGACGGGCCTGCCGCGTAATACTCGTGGGGGTAGGTGTACTTCTGGAGCTCGGTGGTGTGTCGAACCTCGGGGAGGTACACTGGTTCGATCGACTGCACGGAGATGTCCGAACGATTCGGCTCGCAAGTCTTGTTGTACGTGACGTTGTTGTCGCCGGTGTAGGTTACCGTCGTCGTGTGGTGCTGCTGGAGGCGCTCGACGGCCCACTCCTTGTACTCCGTTTGGGTCTGCCCGAACCGGCGCTCCTCGACGTCGTCGAACACCTCTCCGAGCTGCTCGGTGTCGAGGTCGACCGTCGCGTGGAGGTTCTCGGTGACCAGCGTCGCTACGTCCTCGTCGACGACCTGCGGCTGCCCGCGCTCGGCGTGGGCAACGAATCGCGTCCGGTCGTTGATCCGGTGAATGACGCCTACCGACGTCTCGAAGACAGCGTTCGTGTCCGCGGTGACCGCGACCACCGGGCGGAACGACACCGACGAATGCGGTTCTGGAAGGTCGGCGGCTTCGATGTTCTCGATGTCGCGGAATGCCTCCGCGACGGCCGCGTCGACGTCGGCGGCCGGGTCGTACGGGCGGAGCGTCTCGTCGCAGAGAATCTCGATGCGCCCGTTGTAGAGGTCGAGGCCGATCTCGTCGGCGATCTCCCGGAGGTCCTCGCCGTCGAGCAACTCGATTGGGTGTGGGTCGTCGTTTTGCTGGAGGCGGTTTGCGTACTCCTGAGCAGGGTTCGTAAACCGGCCGGTCGTGACGACCATTCCGCGTTTGGGGCCGTCGAAATCGAACGTCGCGATCGCCGAGTGGAGCTTCTGGACGACCGGCCGCCCGACCGTCCCCGTGTGCTTGCACTCGACGATGATCGCACGCCGGGTGCTGTCGACGACCTCCTCCATGATGACGTCGCGACCCTCGTCAGCCGTGCGGTCGGCCTGGCGGACGTTCTCGTAGCCGAGGTTGCGGAACACGTCCTCCATCACGTCCTCGAACTCGAACCCCGAAAGATCGTCCAGTACAGCCATCCTCAATTATGTGGACAGTACGTTGCAACTGCCAAATACGTTGCCGAACGCTACGCCGTCCTGTTTGTTGAACCCCTGAGAGGGGTGCGGGGGTCACCGAACCGCCCGCGAGCAACGATGAACGGGAATGTACCTATGGCTAGTTCGGAATCGGTTCCAGTCGCATCGCCAGGTCAGGCTCACCGAGACGCAGTCGAATACGTCGGCTTCCGCGTCGACGGCCAAGCCGTCGTCCTGAACCTCTCGGAGCATCGGCGACTCTCCCTCGAGCGCAGTCTCGACCTCGTCAACCACAGTCCAAGCGGGTTCGAGTGGGGGTATAGTGGTAGCGGGCCCGCCCAGCTCGCGTGCGCGCTCCTCCTCGACTACTACGACGATGAGCAGTTCGCCCGTGAGCACTACATCGCGTTCCGGAATCAGGTGGTCTCACAGCTGGAGTGCGACGGTGCCGCGGCGTGCTGGCACCTCCCCGGCGAGGAGATCGACGCCGCGATGGCGACCCTTACCGACGACGTCGTCGCCCTCGCCGACGGCGGACAGCTGTCACCGACGCTCCCCGAGAACTGGCGAGCCGTCTCTCGCCCGGACCGGCGGGTCTTCCAGCGCGCTGATTGCGACCACTACATCGTGCTCGGGGATGGAAGCGACGAGTGGCTGGTCGTACTCTGCAGCCAGGGTGACCGGGCATATCCTGCCCCGCTCGCACATGGGACGGTTGTTGAGGAGGCCGACGTGGAACGGGTAATCCAAGAACTCGCCGAAGAGAGCAACGACCTCATCGAACCCCCGGAGGGGGAGCACTGATGGAGACGCTTCGACTGGCGCGAGCCACCCACCAGCTCCTCGAACGTGGTGTCGAGGCGCTCGAGAAAATCGGGCGCGGACTGGAACAGTATTGTTGAGAAGGGCTCGATTGTATAGATTTAGTTCGTCCGCCTCGTCGCCCTAGCCGGGAACATTCGTTCTGATTCGTCTGGGACAAGACATCTGCATTCCGGGCTCTTGACAAAATTGTTCGAGGAGCGCCGCCGGTTTGTGGGGAGACAGTTCGACGATATTCAACGGCCAAACCCCGCTCAGAAGTCCTCAGTAAAAACCCTTACCTCGCCCTCGTTGGTAATTCCCACATCGATGTTCGTCTTCAGTTCATTCTGGTCCGTACATTCTTCGAGAACTCCATAGAGATGTGTATAGAGTTCTGGACGGCAGTGTGCAATTTTGACTCCAGCTTCGTCTGCGTGTGAATAAACGCTGGCAACCAGCTCATCAAAACTCGTCCCTGGGGAGACGGAAAACTGGATCGGCGACCGGATCGTCCGGACGAGTTCCAATGTCCGACGGGCCTTCTTGATGTTCTGTTCTGCCGCTCGTTCGATAGCACTGATATTCGAATCGGTCGTTCCCAATCGGTCCGCCACCTCTTGTTGGGTCTGCCCCTGCTCTCGGAGTTCGAGTACCTCTATCTGCCGTTCGGTTAATGTCGTTGATGCAGCAGTGGTCATGGAGAGTCAAACAGATGTGTTTGAGATAAGCTTTTCTCTCAAACTATTCTCTATCTCGTATGGATGAATGATGGATCTCTGACTACGCGACGACGGTTTTTCTTGACTACCGGGACGGCGGCTGTCACTGGATTTTCGGGCTGTACAGGTGAGCGTAGTCGAGATCGGACCCAATCAACGACGGTTGCCATCCTTGCAGCTGGCAGCCTCCAGAACGCACTAGCCAACGGACTCAAGCCTGCTGTGGATGTCCCAGTTGAAATTGAGGCGCACGGCTCTGCAACCGTCGCTCGGATGATCGATGAAGGGCAACGCGATCCCGATATCGTCTCAGTCGCCGACGTGGCGCTCTTTGAAGAGCCACTTTCACCGTCGTGGCACTCCGTGTTTACCAGCAACTCAATCGTCATCGCGTACAATCCGGACACAGACAACGGGGTACGTCTGGCCGACGCCGGAACCGAGAGTTGGTACGAACCAATGGTCAACGGGAACGTGAACATCGGCCGAACCGACCCCGACCAAGACCCGCTTGGATATCGTACACTCTTCATGCTCGAACTCGCTTCACGCTACTACGACGACGCATCGAGTCTCAGAGAACAGATCCTCCAACGGGATCAGATCTATCCCGAAACATCGTTAATCAGTCAATTCGAGACCGGTTCCATCGACGCCGCAATCACTTACCGCAATATGGCTTTGGAACGCGATTACGAGTACATCGAGTTGCCGGACCAGATCAATCTGAGTAAACCACAGTATGCCGAAGATTGGTACTCAACGGCCTCGTACACACTACCAAGCGGCCAAGAAATACAGGGTGGGCTCATCAGTTACGGCTCGACCATTCGACACATGAGCGACGCTGCCGTTTCCGTCTTCGACATTCATACGACCGGGAGTTATCTCAAAGAACACGGATTCCTCTTGCGCGATCAATTCCCTGCCTATACGGGCGACGTGCCCCAGAGTGTCAGACAGGCAACCGACCAATCCGGCGGGACTCAATCTCGACTCGGCGAATCCCACAAAGAGCTATCGTCGACGGTCTCGGACATCACTGTCCTGATTTGAATGGCGACAGGTTCGCACTCGAATCGATCGGGCACGAGCATGTTCGGGTTCGACTGGCTCAGCGTTGCGCTCGTCCTCGGGGGTGTGCTACTCCTGTATTACGTTGTGCCTCTGGTGTCGCTGTTTCTCTCGGTACCGGCCGGAGAGATTCTTGCTCGGATGAACAGTCCGACCGTCGTGGATTCGGCGACGACATCGCTTCTGTCGGCGTCGATTAGCACAGTTATCGCCACCTCGTTCGGCTTGCCGCTCGCGTACTGGCTCGCACGTACCGACGGGGCTATAACGAAGATAGTTCTCGCAGTCGTGGTCCTCCCGTTGGTGCTCCCCCCGACGGTTGGCGGAATCGTGTTGCTCACTGTCTTCGGCCCCAACTCGCCGCTCGGTGAAGCCGCGATTGCTGCCGGGTTCCCGCTCACACGGTCGCTCGCTGGAGTAGTACTAGCCCAGACATTCGTCGCGTCGCCGTTCGTGGTCGTCACCGCGAAAGCGGCGTTCGAGAGCGTCGACCAGACGCTCGAATACGCCTCTCGCTCGCTCGGAAAGAGCCGATGGACGACCGCCCGTAATGTGACGCTGCCCCTTGCTGGCCCAGGAATTCTCGCTGGCATAACGCTTGCCTTCGCACGAGCGATCGGTGAGTTCGGCGCGACGATGATGCTGGCGTACTATCCACGGACAATGCCGGTTCAGATCTGGGTGGCGTTTATTGAACTCGGCTTAGATAACGCCTATCCGGTGGCGATACTGTTAGTACTGATCGCTGCCGCGGCCCTGTTGATTCTCAATACCGTTGCCTCGAACCCATGGGAATGACACTCGAACTCTCTCGACTTCGCAAAGCCTACGGTCAGTTCGACTTCGGTCCGGTGGACCTGACAGTCGAGGAAGAAGTACTCGCAGTCTTGGGACCGTCTGGCAGCGGAAAGACGACGCTCCTCTCGCTAATCGCCGGGATCACCAGCCCCGATTCGGGGTCGATTCAGCTTGATGGGCGAGAACTGGTCGGCTTACCGCTCCAAGATCGACACGTGGGGATGGTCTTCCAGGATGGAGCGCTCTTCCCCCACATGACCGCCCGGGAAAACATCGAATACGCAGCTACAGCCAGCGATCGCGCTGACGAACTCGCGACCCTTCTCGAACTAGAGGGAGTCCTTGATAGAAAGCCCCCGAAGCTCTCTGGTGGGGAACGACAACGGGTCGCGCTCGCACGAACGCTAGCGACCGACCCGGACATCCTACTCCTCGACGAACCGTTGTCGAGCCTCGACGCACCGATCCGGAAGCGGCTCCGGGACGAGCTACACAGCCTGTTCAAGTCGATCGAGATTCCGGTTCTTTATGTCACGCACGACCAGCGGACGGCGACGGCACTCGGTGATCGAATCGCCATCGTTCGAGACGGAGCCCTCGAACAAGTGGACTCTTCATCGGCGGTACTCACGCGGCCAACAAACCAATTCGTCGCCCGCTTTACTGGGAACGAGAACCTCTTCGAGGGGACAGTGGCCGACCGAAGCAAAGACGGAGTTATGGTTCAGGTCGGGGACGTTCAGTTCCAGACATCTGCGCCAGATGTCTCCACATCGACCGTCACGGTTTGTATTCATCCATCACGGATAGAGGTCGAAACACCACCTCTTGCTGACGGTGACGGGACGGCGAACACAGTCACGGGCACGGTAGCTCGGTGGTTGAACGAGGGAAGTGAGTACCGGATTGAAATCGAGATTGTAGCAGGAACGCTCACACTCATAGCAAATGTTCGCCCGCCGACGTTCGAGCGGCTGGCGCTCGAGAACGGCTCAGAAGTCCAAGTACTAATTCCGCAAGAGTCACTCCACCTGATTCCAGAACGCAAGTAGTTTCGTTAGCTCCAAAATCTCAGACCAGACTCTTGTTTAACCAACATTCTCTCTCGAAGCCAAATGTTGGTTAACGTAGTGTTGTTTTTCCGCCCGGAAGAGGGGCGCAGGGCGCGAGACGATGCAGTCGCACGTCGACGAGGACTCCTGAAGTGAGGTGACTGCAATGAAAGATCCAGAGTCCAGAACCATCTTCGCTGGCGTCGATGGACGTACCGACACCGAACTACCCGAGTGGTACCGAGAGCGACACGGGGATGCAGACCCTCTGACCTTTGCCGAGGCGGTTCGTGATCTTCTACAGTCACTCAGCGGGTCGAGAGTTTATAACGCATTACGGGGGAACGGCGGAGGGAGGTGACGGAGCTTTGACCGACCATATTTGTGACCACTGTGGCGAGTCTTTTGCGACCTCCAACGAGTTGGGTGGCCACGTAACCGCGGTCCATCGTCGCGACCAGATCGTAACAGACGCGGACATAATTCTCGACGACATTCAGCGTGTCGCAGATAAATTAGGAAAACCGCCGACAGCGAAAGAGATGAGCGAGCACGGAGAGTATTCTCAGCGCGTTTGTCAGAACAAATTCGGGAGTTGGAACGAGGCGCTTCGTGAGGCTGGCTACGCTCCAAACCGGAAATTCCGACTCACCGATCAGGACCTGTTGGATGAGATAGACCGCCTTGCGGAGCAGCTCGGTCGCCCGCCATCGAGCGGGGAGATGGATCGGATTGGGGAGTATCATAGATGGACGTATGACCACCGGTTTGGCGGGTGGAAAGAGGCACTCAACGAAGCTGGCTTCTCACAACCACGGTCCTATCAAGAACGCTCAGAGATTCCGTACGGGCCAAATTGGCCGGAGAAACGGCGGCAAGCACTGGAACGTGATGACTTCCAGTGCCAAACGCCGTGGTGTGGGATTACCCAAGCGGATCATCAAGAGCAAGTTGGGAAGGACATCTCTGTCCATCATTTGGTCCCGCGGAAGTTCTTTGTCACCCCCGATGGGCAGTTTGACCACGAACAGGCGAATCGAGTCTCGAATCTCGTGACGGTCTGTTCGAAGCATCATCTCATCTGGGAAGCCGTCGCCCCGCAGCGATTGGATACGATTATCGACGCCACCCAGCCACCAAAGCGAGGAGGGCTGGAGGGTGTTGCTCTCCCCCTACGAGAGGATGAGGGGCAACCCCTCGTGATTCAAATGCAACGGACAGACGAGCCTATCCTGACGCCCGATCCAGGCGATCTCACGAACAGAGAACGACTCCGGAGGCACCTCAACAGTGGCCTCGAAAGCGCCGAGTCGGCAGAGACGAAAGCCCATCTCCGAGGAGCCCTTGCTGCGTGGCAGAATCTTCCGCCGACACCACTCGTCGAGTGTCCGCTCTGTGGAAAAGCCGGGCTGCCAGAGCGAATCCAAGCTCACGAGTGCCGACAGTCGTAGCGTCGTTTTTTGCGCCTCGATGGGTGGAGGCGCAGATCAGAACGCTTCGCGCCTTCGGAGGATGCTATGAAAGACCCAGAGGAAGCTACGGTCTTCGCAGGCCTCGATGGGCGAACCGAGACTGAACTACCCGAGTGGTACGCCGAGCAATACGGAGGTCCCGAACCAATCAGCTTCAGTGAGGCGATTCGAAACCTCCCACAGGCGGTCGATACAGCAGTCGCATATCGCAACCCGTACACCGACGAGTGGGTCGAAACCGAGCGGTTCAACGCAATCGTCGAGCCGTCGCGATTGCAAGCAGAAGCGGATGGGGACACCGAGACGGAGTCGCTATTCCATATCCCGACTGACTCGTACTCGATCATCAACCCGGTCGACGTCTACGGGCCGCTAGAGGAGGTCCTCCGCGAGGAGACCATCGACGGGACGCCGCTGGGCGAGGTGATGTTCGGCGAGATTCGGCGCTACCGGGGCGGCGGCGAAGTCCATATGGACATCATGTTCGACGGCCTCGAGGTGCGCCTTCCCGGTCGGTCGGACCCGATTACGATGGGCGTCACGTCGGGCTACGACTTCTTCGGCGAGCACGCCGTCTACGTGGAGGGGTTCGCTCAGGATGGCTACTGCTCGAACACGATGCGATCGCTCACCGACAAGGAGGTCATCAAACACGTCGGCGACGTCCGGAACTTCCGGACCTGGTGGGAGGAACTCCTCGCACAGGTCGAACTCGTCGCCGATGACCTCTTCGAGTTCATCCGGGACGCCCAGGACATCGACCTCGACTTCTCCGAACTCCCGTTCACCGTCACGGAGTTCTACACCCTGCTGGGGTTCCCGGACTACCTGGCCGAGCGTGCCGCCGGCGATGCAGAAGCCAATGCGGCGTCCCCCTTCGAGATCGATATGTGGACGCTGCATTCCGGCGCGACGTACGCCCTCACCCACTTCTTCCAGGGGAAAGAGGGGGCATCCCTCGATCAGTACGTCCGCATCGCCAACGACATCCTGTTCAATCCGGAAGGCACGATCGAGCGCGTCGAGCAGGCCTACGAGCAGCAGTTAGAGGCGGACGGTGACGACGGGTCACAGGCCTCGCTGGCCGGCGAACGAGCGCTGGCGAGCATCGAGCGCGTCAGCGAGGACCTGCAGGAGAAAGTCGAGCAGTTCGAAGAGCGCGAGAACGTGCTGCGTGAGCGGTTCCTAGAGGCGATGGTCTGACGCCACGTCGGTGATGTAGTCGTCTGTTCTGTTTTTCTCACCCTCAAGAGGTGGAGGCCTACAGAGATGGAACAGTCCACGATTAGCGACGGGAGTGACGACGAATTCCCACCTGAGAAGCGTCTTGAAGCACCGAATTACCGATTGGTCAAGGCCGGTATCGCGACGATTCCCGATATGGAGACTCTACAAGAGTGTGTTGCCTACGAGAACGCCCACCAGAATCGAACGCAGATTCTGCGCCGACTCAAGTGGAAGGCTGAAGAGCTACGTGAGGATGAAGAGTAAGCTCTGTTCTTAACCAACGCACTCCGCGTGAATTCCCCCTATTGTTGGTTAACAGGCTTTGCCTCCGTTTTTCGGGCCCCTGAGAGGGTGCGGGGCAGCCAACATCGATGACGGATCACAGACACCAGAGCGGACATTCAAATACTGAGCCAGATCCAAACTGAGTGACTCAACCCCCTCAGAGATCATGGGCACGAAGCTGTACTCAGACGATGAACTCCTCAATCGGCTCCAGAAGTTCGCTGAGAAACTCGGTCGGCCCCCGTCGCAGAGTGAGATGGACGATTCAGGACCTCATGCTTCGAAGACGTACGGAAATCGGTTCGGGTCGTGGAATAGCGCACTCGAGGCTGCCGGACTTCAAACCGGAACGAACGATCCAAACGGACGACCAGTGACGCCCGAAGAGGACCTTCTTACTGATCTCAAATCAGTTGCCGACATCGTAGGTGGAACTCCGTCAGAGCGCGAATACGGTACTCATGGAGAGTATTCGGTGAAGACATACTGCAAGCGATTTGGAGGGTGGAATTCAGCACTACGGGCGGCCGGTTTTGAGCCGAACGTCGAAATGAACCTCTCCGAAGAGACACTCATTACTGCCTTACAGGGGTTCGCTGAGAAACTGGGTCGACCGCCCACAACAGATGAAATGGACCGGAGTGGCCCCTACACCACGAATTCGTACAAGCGAGCGTTTGGAACATGGAATCGTGCTCTTCGGCAGGCGAGGTTGGAAGTCCACTCCGTATGGGATGTGAGCGAGGAGGATCTGATATCCGAACTCAACAGTCTCGCCGAAGATCTAAGCCATGTCCCTCGGAAGGATGAGATGCGGAACCAAGGGAAATGGAGTGCAGCAGTCTATCAGGAGCGATTCGGTTCGTGGAATGAAGCTCTCCGAGCTGACGGCTTCGAGCCGAATGAGCGGTGGTGAATCCCACGGGAGGAGTTATTAGCCGAACTGCGGGCTGTTGCGAATGAGCTGGGCCATCCACCGACAACGACGGAAATGAACGAACACGGGAATTTCACCATCGATCCGTATCAGCGTGAATTCGGAACGTGGCGAACAGCCCTTCAAGCGGCCGACCCGGACTATCTAGAAAACTACCGTCAGTCAGATACTGAGACAGTTCCGTTTGGCTCGAACTGGCCACAGATTCGTGAGGAGATCATCACCCGTGACAACGAGTCCTGCCTGCGCTGCGGTATGGACCGCGATACACACCGAGACCAGTTCGGACGTGATCTCCCGGTTCACCACCGGATTCCACGGCGACAGTTCTATAATGATCCGACTCAGTCAGTTGAGGACTCAAATGTTCCAAGTAACCTCCTGACACTCTGTATCCCATGTCATCGCCGTCTTGAACGAATGCCGGTTCAGCCAGTAGTAGAGTACTGACGAACACCGTTCTCCGGTTTAAGCCTTGGACGGGATTCGTAGCAAGGGATATAATCTGCGTGTTGAACAAGGGAAGCCTAACTTGCAGATTAATAGATGGAACTGCCGCGGATAAATGAACCTCTGATGTTCCAATCTTTAAATAGCCGTGTTTGAACCCTGTATCCGGAGATCTCAGTAAGAGTTGATGAAGTTCAGTTAGAATTACCGGGGTTGTTCTCAAATACGGGCGTGAGCCCTTTGAATTGTTTGCGAACGCCGAAACATAGTCTCGGCCGAAAATAACGCATCAGAGATAAGCCCAATTGTGAGATGAGAATGAAATATGGATTCCGTTGAGGACAGAGATTCGCCACCAGCCTTCCCCGATGCTCCGTGGCTATGTCCTACCGATAGGATGGTCGTACGTCGGTTTCGCCCTCTAAAATATCTCCGAGATGTGTTCGTTAAGGGACTCAGATTTGGGAAAGCCGAACACTACGAAAAGTACGAAGGACGGGGTACAGTTCGAACGAGGATCAGTGAGCTTCTTCAATCGAACGAGACCTCTGATATGATTCTCCAGAGTGGAGAAGAAATGGACTTCCCGACTGGGATGAGACAATTCAGGCGAAACGCTCGACATTATTACTACGTGAACAGCTGGAATACTGGCACCGATGAGTCAAAGAAAATCTGGAAGGAGTATGCTAATCTGGAAGACGGAGTTGCAATCGAGACGACTGTCGGACAACTATTGCGGAGCTTCAGACCGGAATTGGAGTTGAATATGGGTGCAGTGAGATATCTTGATTGGTGGAGAGAGGCCAATCCACAGATCCCACAGTCGCTGTATTTTACTAAGCATAGAGGGTGTCATAGAACGAGTAACACACCAAAGAGCAGGGTGAACGCTGAGGTGGAATGAGTTCAGCGACCCTGCAAGATGATCCTTCGGTAGACTCGTTCTTCAATGTCGTGGAGACCGAGACGCTAGCGTTGTTTGAGCACCTTTCCTTCGAGTTTCTCGAAGAATTCGATGTGTTCGCCCCGGCGAAGACGGGGCGAACACGAGACCACGAACCACCAGAGATGATGCGTGGCTTTCTCCACTGCTACTACAAGGACATCTACGGCATTCGTCCCGTTGAACGAGAGCTTCGAAACACAGTCGTCTGGCTGAGCTGTGGCTTCGATCGACCGCCGTCGAGAGACACGGTCGATCGCTTTCTCACCGACCTCGAACACGTCGGTGAGGAGGTGTTCGACCACCTCGTCGAGCAGGCCGCCCGCCGCGGCCTGCTCGATTTGACCTACTGTATCGATTCAACTGACGTGAGGACGATGCCCGCCGATCAAGATGCATCGAAGTGCTACGATCCAACCGACGACGAGTACTACTACGGCTACGGTTGCACGATCGTCTCGACCGGGCAAAAGATCCCGATCGCAGCCGAGTTCACAGAGAGTAAGCAAGCACCAGAGGAGACGGCGATACGCGTCACACGTGACGCGCTCGCCGTCGCCAAGCCGATCTGGATGGTCGGTGACAGCGCCTACGACACGCTCGACTGGCACGACCACCTGCTGGCCGCAGGGGTCGTGCCAGTCGCTCCGTACAACGCACGAAACACCGACGACCCAAAAGACATCGAATACAGGGTCGAAGACCGGATCGAACAACACAGCGAGGACGTTCAGCTGAAGCAGTCCACGTTGGATGAGACGTACAACCGCCGTACTGGAGTCGAACGAACCAACGACTCAGTGAAGGACTGCGGCCTCGGGCGAACGCACGCCCGAGGCCGCGTCCACGCACGGGCGCAGGTGTTTCTTGCCCTGTGCCTTCGCCTCGTCGTCGCTATCACCAACTACGAACGCGGAGACAATCCAGGAAGTACGATCATCACGGTGTGAGAACTCTTCTATGACACCCTCAAGCATAGACAATTTGAAGATGAGCAAGAATTCAGGATGGTCTATAATCTTGGAGGCAACCCATTACTACTGCTTGACAACCGCGAGCTACCTGAAGAAGCCCTACCTAATTATGAGCATCCACTATGGATAAATGGAGATTGGAGGGATATAGTCAATAGAGTTATTCTGGCCCCTCATGCAGATCGGGAGGTGAGGAGAAGGACTGAGGAGATATTGTCCGAGTTTGATCTCGATGTTCCGATAGAGGAGTTCCGTATTGGTAGATCGGACATCACCTCGTCAAGAGGGTATCAGGCAGAACTAGTCGGCCCGGACAACTATTCGTCGAGTTTTAGATATTATTCACGCCATCGACAGGAATTCCTCGACAATACGAATTGGGATCAGTGTGAATCGGTGGACTTGGTCCTGTTCAACCCGAGAGGACAGCAGAAGCCGAGAAGCACAATCGGAGAACACTATAGAAACTTTGATCGTGAGCCGAGCTTTGACGAGTACCACCACGACAGATTGAGATACGAAGTCAAAGTAACCCGAATTTATCCAGATGGTACTAAGGAGCGCCATTTGAACGATTACGCAGAATATTCAGAGCTATTGTCTCAGCACTCTCTTGGAAGGACGAGGCTGACCTAACCGAGAAATTTCTCCTGTGGATTTGGCTGGCACTCTTATCGGTTCATATAGGATGTTTGCTCGTGTTTTTCGGGCTCTGCTGTACCACTTTCACACGAAGAGCAAAGTGTCACCCCGCTATCTACAGCGCTGGAAACATCATCGTAGATTCGATATGCATCTATTGGGGCTATTGATTCGCCACAGGTGCTTTTTAAACTATTACCCGGCAGCCTGAGTCTCTGAGTATCATCCGGAATTGACTCTTCAGCAATGATGTGACCACTCGATTCTTCATTTGGGACAACAACCGGATTATGCACTTGATGGGTAGAATTAGTGAATTTTTCACCATCAACAGGATACTGTCTCGGTTCTTCAAGATTCGGCCCATAGCCGATAATGTAGTGATGACCGTTTTGTTTCTCAAATCGGCAATGAATGGCAGGTCCCGGCATTTCGGCTTTCCCGATGTACTGACCATCCCCAGTATAGAGATGGGCAGAACGGTCGGGGAGTCCAGTTAATGCGCTCACATAGGCACCATCGCCACTCACCGCTATCCATTGCAATTCACTAACAAATGCATCGATATAATCAGGGGACTCCATATTCGGCTCCCAAGCCATCAGGAGATTTGAGGGAGACTCCTCTTGATCAGGGGTAGGTAACTGATCTGTTGTGTGGGTCGAGGTTTCTTCATAATCTGCGTATAAATACACCCGACCGTTGTTACTGACAGATACGTTTCTCACCCCGTCTCCTATCGGTATTGGTAGCTCGGCAACATACGATTCGTCTCTAAATAATACCACTAATTCGGTTTGCGTTGAATTCCTATCGCGTCGAACTAGAGAAGCAATATACTGGTCGTTTTCCGATTTAGCGAACCGAGAATGTGACACGGAATATCCTTCTTCGATCGCAGATTCAGCAGGATCAATATAGAGAGCATCGCCGGCGTTGCGTTCCCTTGTCGTCATCCGAATCGAGCTAATAGGGTCGTTCGTCATACCTCATTTTCGAATCAGAGATGATTTAGAAGTAGTGGAAAAATTACATTGGAGAGGGGTTGTCATCAAGACTATGCCGAGTTTTGTCGAGGTTGAACTCCAAAATCGGTTGTGGCTGTGGCTTGAGGAGACTCAAGGGTGTGAGGTTTGGCCCGAAGTCAAACTAGAAGATGGTCGAATCGATTTATATGCTGAAACTCCTGACGGTGAACGCTGGGGGATCGAAGTTAAGGGAGCGACTAGTACAGGAATTAATACGACTACGATCAAGCAGATACACAAGTATATTGAGAGCGATAGTCTTGACCGTGTTTTCTTTGCCTCTTATGAGGTAGATGAATTTCTCAGTTTGGTTGAGGACACCGATCACCACTACCTCTTAGATCACGGGAAGTGTTATGAGGCGGCATTCGCTGCACGTCAACTGATAAATCGAGATGTAGATCTCAATCGAATTCTCTCCGCTATTGAAGAGGAGAATCCATCTCTTCTTGAAATCGATCTCGCAGATGATCGGAAATTTGAGGACTGGACAACTAAATTACCGGATCTTGGTTGGCCCGATCACTATTATGAGGAGTACGAATCATCTGATACAACAATTCAACGAGTGGTTTCAGCCCTTAGTGACGCGGTTGAATGGTTTCCACATATTAATCAAGTGGGTACCATTCTCGTCCCACTGAATATTGAACAAACAGGAATGATGGGCCGTATCAAAATCAACGAGGAACTCTCTAATCTCCACACATCTCAGCCAGATCCGAATCCAGTTGTTCTACGAGAAGCTGATTTGAACTCCCGGAAACAGACGATCTCACCAAATAAGAGTGAGGTGTGGCTACATCATTTTCTTTGGCGTGAATTCGGGGGTATTCCCGAGGCAGCATTACCCAACCCGGAGTCAGGGAACAATTCTATCAATATCGACCTAATTTCGTTCGAAGGTGGAGAAACAGCGACAGACGTTCTCCGATCGGGCGGAAAGGTGATTGGCATCGAGGCGAAGACAAGTTCTGGACTGAAAGAGACAGACCGTCTCAAGAGCCAGTTAATCAAATATACAGAGACCAAATGTTTAACACATATCTATCTCGCTGTTCCAAACTCCATTACTGGGCAAGCACGCAGTCTACTGAATGATTTTCCTGCTCCGGTTGACACCCGATGTGGTGTAATTGGAGTGGATAACACAGGGGATGTCAAAATAGTCTCCGAGGCGAAGAGTGTCTCTATTGAAAATGACGGATATGGATCATCGCCAGAATATCCTTATTACGTTGGGTACGGCAATTCGAAAATACCTGCTGTTCCTGATCCTGACTCTATTTTCTTGACTCGAGACGAAAGCTGAGAGGAAGCGCATCTATATACGACAACCCAACTGATATCTAAGTCTTTGACTTCAATGTAGCTATTTCAGAATCTAACGCCGGCGAACAGAGCGTCTACCTCCCGCCGGCGTGACTTCGCGACCTGTTTTTCGTGCCCCCAGAGAGGGCGAGGGCTCCTTCGAAGGCTCTCAGAGGTGGCTTTCAATGAGTCAACAACAGAGTCCCGACAACGTCTCGATCGACGAGATCCCGGTCGATATCGACAACACGCAATCAGCAGAGGTCGATTCCGCCGACGTGCCCGACGAAATCGAATCCATCACCCGTGGGCTCGCCGGTGAGCAGCCGCCGACGAATCCGCTGGTCGTGTTGAAAGCGGCCCGATGGTGGTACATTCACGGCAAGGGCGGCACAGATCCCGCCTTCCAATGGGCCATCGAGTGGGCACGTCACCTTGCGACCGACACCCCCAGTGACGTCGAGCGGTTCGACGAGTTCCTCGAGTACCTCGTCTCGGTTGGCTTTGCGAACGAACGCCACGAGCTCCGCTGACCGACAGAGCGGTTTTTTGAACGCCCCTGAGGGGTGCGGCGCGGTCTAAACAGACGCAGTCGCCGTGAACTCGATTCGGTGAACCCAATGGCTACGACCAGAGACTCGTCGGTCTCCTTCGACCAGACCGACACGCGATCAGACGAGATGAACAGTACCATCGAACAGTGGATCGACGAGCTCGTCGCCGGCGTCGACGACGCGCAAGCCAGCGCGGAGTTCCAGGAGTGGCTTGACGTCCAGAGTCGATTCCACGACTACTCCTACCGGAACACGCTCCTCATCAAGCGGCAGTGTCCCGAGGCAACCCGCGTGGCTGGCTACCGGACGTGGCAGGAGGAGTTCGACCGGTACGTCACAGAGGGCGAATCGGCCATCTGGATCTGGGCGCCGATCATCACCAAGCAGTGCCCGGAGTGCGAGAGCTCGCCGAGCTACCACGAGGACAGCGACTGTGAGTACGACGAGACGCCGCCCGAGGAATGGTCCGAGGGTCTCGTCGGGTTCAAGCCCGCGCCAGTGTTCGATGTCTCCCAGACCGAGGGCGAGCCGCTTCCTGATCTCGACACGGAAGCGACCGGGGACGCCGGCGACCTCGTCGAGCAGTTGACTGCCGCCGCTGACGACCTCGGCGTGACGGTGCGGATCGTTCCAGCCGAGGAGTGGACCCACGGCGAGGCGAAGGGCATCTGCGAGCAGCTGAGCCTCGTCGACGTTCAGCCGCTCGTCGAGGTGCGTGATCGGGAGAACGAGGCGGACCTCGCGCGGACGCTAATTCACGAGTACGCCCACGCTCTGCTCCACTTCGACGTCGACGACGACACCGAGCGGGCGAAACGCGAAGTCGAGGCCGAAGCCGTCGCGTACGTCGTCGGGCGCTACTGTGGGTTGGACACCAGCGGGTCGGCGTTCTACCTCGCTGCGTGGGAGTCGGACGATTCCGAGGTCGTACGCGAGCGCCTCGGCCGGATTAGTCGAACGGCAGAAGAACTCATCGACGTTCTTGAGAGCGAATCCTCGTCCCTACCTGATTAACCAACAGAGTGATGGATTCCTCCCGCTCTGTTGGTTAAGTTTTTCTGCGCCCGCAGAGGGGCGGAGGCGCATTCAGACCTCCGTCGAACGATGACTGAACCCTATCTCACGACGGTCCTCGAGGAAGCCGAGCACGTTGCCGAGCAGCACGACCAGGTCGCTCGTACGACAGACAACCAAGCCCACGAGTACCTCCGATACGCCGGCCTCCGAGTGCTCGAAGGCGAGGCGGATCACCTCCCAGCAGACTGGACGCCGATCGACGGCGTGACCGTCGGATACGGGGAGGACACGGCGATGTGCGAGAGCTGGGGCGACGACGTCGATTGGTGGGAGACGGTTCCGCCGCAGGATGAGTGTACCCGCTTCCGGGTATTCTACCCCGACGAGTACGAGGCAGTTCCCCGGATCATCGTCGACGTGCTATCGGCAATCGGAGCATGGCGTATCTGGACCGGGAGCGCAGCCGCCTGCGGCTCCTACGACCACCGCGAGCGTCGCGAAGTCCATTATCTGTGGCCGAACGGGCATCTGGTCGAAGATCTGCTTGCGAATCGGCTCCAGGGTTCCACAGCTACAGTTACCCCAGACGGCGGCCGCACCGGCGACGTTCGCGACCGGATGGTCGTCACGGAGCACTCGACCCAACGTGACGACCTTGAGCCACGAACCAGACGCGCCGTCGACGAGGAAATGGCGATCTCGCTGCTGGAAAAAGGCGGCCGATACGAAGTCCGATCGGCGTCAGGGAATCGGTACGAAGTAGATGTGGTCGGCGAGTCGTGTACCTGTCCCGACTGGGATCAGCGGACACCAGACGGCGGGTGTAAACACATGCGCCGAGTTGACCACGAAATCAAACAGGGGCGTGTTCCACGTCCAGATGGACAGCTCCCTTCTACGAGATCGAAACGGCGGCCAACCCAGAGAAACTCCTCGTAGTAGCTGATTCGGAGCTGTAACTCACAGCTGAATTCGAGGTTGTGTCCTCTCGAACTCGTCTTTTCCAATGGTATGCTGTACAGACGGGTTGAGGACGTTAGAGTCGGCCCAGGTAGTCGCGAAGCGTGGAGCCGACAACCAATGCAGCTCCACTAACGAGCACTCCCGCTCCCAGAAGAGCGTAATTGGCGATCGGGTTCTTCGCCGTCGCGACGTTGTAGGAGTACCGGCGGTTCCGGACAGGAGTGAACGGGCGAACGCCAGCGGGAGTAAGCGCGTCTGCTGCGATGTGGGAGAGGACACTGACAGCACCGACGAGAAAGCCAAGCACTGCGAGGCTAGTTGCTGCAATCACGCCTCGTGAACTCCCCATCAGTCCAGCACCGATTCCAAGCACTCCCCCAATAAAGAGACCGAACCACACTGTATGCGTTGGTCCACGATGTGTGACACCGGGTACCCGCTGATCGAGATCGGGGACCATCGCGAGGACGACAGCACCGGCGCCACCGAGAAGTGCGAGTTCGCGGAGTCCAAAGAGAAGGAGGAGAAATCCTATCGGTGCATATCCTAAGAGAGCAGCTCCGTAGTGTCCGGTTCGATACATTCAGTATCTCGGTTTGTTGGTTGTCGACTTTGATATTTCCCAATCGCATGCTGGTCGCAGAGGTTAAGATTAATATTAGGATTAAGGTTGGAGATGGCTTGAGATCAGAGCACGCGGGGAGGAACGAACTGACGCACGAGATCTTACGAGCCGCTCGGAAGAATTCGCCACCGCAAACTAGCTCGGTAACGTTCTCGACAAATAGCTGGTCAGTATAGTCGATATACGCCCTGTCTCTTCCAATTATTACCGTCGCCCTCGTTTGCGGCACCATGGCATACTGTTCACATTGCGGTTCAGAGGTCGGCCAGGATCACCATTTCTGTGGAGATTGTGGAAACCCCCTTCCGAACTGTCCGGATGAGCTGCGAGACTCCCATTACGACTCGCTGAGCGACGGATTCCTCTCGGGCGATGAGTATCAATATCTGATCGAGGTGTTAAATGAGAATCGGCAGCCTCATCCAGATGATCCAGAGCGTCAGGAAATCATCGATCGAGCGCGTTCCTCACTTCTCGATTTCCGGCTGTTAGCCCAGCTCGATACTATCGACGATCGAGATGTGTTTGGGAAACCAGTAGCCCATCTCATCAGATATCTCAATGATGGCGACCTGACTGATGTTGAGCAGGTACACGCGCTTGGTTTGTTGGATCTCTTCCCGATGCTCGTGAAGAGCCTCACGCCACAGTTAGCCGCTGGGTTGATTGAGCGAATGATTTCATCAGGGATTTCCGTTCCAGAAGACGGAAAACTCGATGTCTCGGTATCGGTCGAGATCGAACCAGACGAAGAGACACTTACAGATATTCGAAAACGGCAAGAAGAGAGCAACGACATATCATTCTTCGAATCGTGGGTTCTCTTCTTAGAGGGAGATTTAGAAGAACCTCAACTGCAGTAGTTCGGATGATGGATTCTGCTCGAAGTGTGTCGGGTCGGTGAATCTTGGGTAACGGCGTGTTCTCTTCCCAAGAACCACCAATCGCTGAGCCTCCTGAAAGGCGGGTCCATTGAAGGTCGAGAAAATCGGGTCAATCAGGTAGTGTTGCCACTCTTCCCAAGTTTGCCCGGCCCGTTTTGGTGGGTTAGTCAGGCGGGATCAACGCCGACGAGACGAGTTCGACGCACTCACCCGCGGTCACCACAGGTTTCTGACCCACAGCAGCCTCGACGCTCCCCTGGAGGAGCAAGTTGGTGAGTCTCCAGATATTGTAGAGCAATACCGCGAAGACGAAGTAGAACAGCCGAACAACATAGTCTTTTGAGCAGGTCTTGGCGAGGAAGTCGTGTTTGATGGATTTGTAGGCGTTTTCGATCTGCCAACGGGCACTATACCTGCGGCAGAATAACTCGGCGTCTTCGGGCTCGATGCGGTGGTTCGTCGCGAATACAGATGTCCCCTCCCCTTTCGTTGACGGGACATATAGAAACCGCATCGCGTGACTCCCCTGGTCGGCGTGAATCGTGGCGGACTCCACCGCTACCTCGCTCCCACTTTCCTCTATCTGCTCTATGGCGTCGTACTCATCGACGAAGCGATGCTTCGGAACTAGATACTTGACGCCGAGGTTCGAGAGGGTCTGATAGACTGCTTTTGAGTCGAACTCGCGGTCGCAGAGCACGGTGTCGATTTCGACGTGGCGCTGAGCGCGTCTCACCAGAGTGCGGACGATGCGATGCATCCGATTCGGTGGGTTTTCATCCCAATTCGAGGACTCCCGGACAGGCTCGACACCGAGTACCAGTGGAATATTTCGGCCGACGAGTGCGATAGTGGCGAATTTGTAGGCGTTCTTGGTCGGGTCTTCGGTGCCGCTCACCATCGGCATTTGGTTGACCGCGCCGTAGTACGGGAGGGTGGTGATGTCGATGGCGACGGTCACCGGCCGCGGAAACGATGTCTGTGAGGAAGTCGCTGAGAGAATGCGTTCGGTGGCGTCGTCGAAGCTGTCAACGAGTGTCTCTCGAGTGAATTGTTTGACGGCGCGAAGGTGGGTGTCGCCGTGCGGGCCGTAATGTCTCCCCCGGCGCGTCTGGAAGCGTCTCGCTCCCTGTGTGGATCCACACCCCACCATCCCCATGTAACTCTGTAACTCGAGAAAACAGCAATCCTCGTAGCTCGCATTCTCCGCCCGTCCTGATTTGAAGGAAGCGAAGGCGTGGTTTCTGGCGAGTCGGGCGGTGCGATGGATTGTGTCGTAGTCGAACACACCAGACCGTGGCGGCGCTACCTTGTAATTCAGCAGATCCAGCATCGTTCCACGCCTGCTAAGATGAGAATCGAAGTGGGTTCCCGAGCGAGCGGTTGTCCGCATAGACTCGAACGGCGTACGCTCTTCTTGGCGTCCCCAGGACGCGGAGCGTTCTTGAACAGAATAGAATTCTCCGGACTTGTGTATTGTCCGTTCTCAGGAACCGAGTCGGTTCTTGCCCTACCTGATCAAGCCGTCTTTTCGATCACTCTCTGGACGGATTTGGTCAGACGAACAACACCTCTCCGAAAATACCGGGAAGTTACGACTACATGGGCCATAGCAACGCCAGAATGCAGAATCCAGATTTGACCAAGAACTCGACCTACTGTAAACCGGGAGTGTGGAAAACCTACGTAATGAGAGTGCCGGTCTCAACTATTGTGAAACACTCCCCCCATCCAAAAGGTGCAGACCTCTCCGGATTCAGTCCATCGGGTGCCGAATGAGTTGGCCATGTTCGACCTTCATGCAGTGGTCTTGAACGACATCTAATCCAGCCGTTTCTGCAGCTTGTACCGCCTCGTCGTTTCGAATTCCAAGCTGCATCCAGAGTGCCTTCACGTCGTCACGAGCCACTGCCTGCTCCACGATGTCCGGGACTTCTTCGCTCGGCCGAAAGATTTCGACGATGTCGATCGGACCTGGAACGTCGGCCAGAGAATCGTAGGCCCGCTCGCCGAATATCTCGTCTGCCGTCGGATTGACAGGGATGATTTCGTAGCCGTGACGCTGGAGGTAGGCTGGCACGATGTGTGCGGCTTTTTCGTAGGACGTCGATGCACCGATGACAGCAACTCGGTCGTAGTCAAGAATTCGTCGGAGTTCGTCGTTATCTTCGATTGGCATACGTGAATCACAGGCTTCCAGAAAATCAGCGTATCGCTGGAGACCACTCCACTTTATTCGGCACAGTCTCGTATCCCGAACTGATGTCGACCTCCTTCGATTTTAGTGACCAGATCGTTCTCGTAGCCGGTGCGAGTGGCACGCTCGGCACAGCAACCGTCAAACGCTTCCGTAACGCTGGTGCAACTGTTTGTATGAGCGCTCGCCATCCGCCGGAAGACGGCGATGCCGCGGCACTACTCGATGCGGACAACGTTCATTTTTACGACGCTGACTTCACCGACGAAGACGCTGTCGAGCAAATGTTCGATGCGGTAATAGCTGATCATGGACATCTCGATGCACTCTGTACACTGATTGGCGCGTGGCAGGGCGGAACGTCACTCGACGAGACCGAGGTGGAAGCGTTCGAATCCCTCATGAACGTGAATCTCAAGACGATGTTTCTTGCAGCGAAGCACGGTCTTCGCCATCTGCGCGAGTCCAACGGAAATCTCGTGAGTGTCAGTGCCCGTGCTTCGTTAGAAGGTGGTGAAGGGGATGGCCCGTATCGGGCAGCGAAAGCCGGGGTCCGACTCCTGACCGAAACGATCGCGGAAGAAAATCTTGGTAACGTCCGGGCGAACGCGATCATGCCAAGCATCATCGATACACCAGCAAATCGAGAAATGTTGCCAGATGCCGACCACGAGGGGTGGCCGACCCCAGCCGAGATCGCTCAGATGATCGTATTCCTCTGTAGTGACGCTGCGAGCGTTACAAGCGGTGCCGCTGTCCCCGTGTACGGAGAGGTTTGAACAGCCACGAGCCTGCTACTCAGACGAGTTGTTCGACGAGGGTATTGATCATCTGCATTTCGTCGTCGTTGATGGCGTGCCCCAGACCATCGTAGAGTCGGCTCGTTACGTCACCATCGAGCTGTTCGAACACACGTGCTGTCTCGTGAATACGATCAGCCGCGACGTAGGGATCGTCGGTACTGCACCCCAGAAAGACCGACGTGCCATCGATGGAGCCCTCGTACTCCTGGCTCGTTTCCGGGCCGAGCAGGCTTCCCGATAGCACGACGAGTCCGCCGTAGCGACGGGAGTTCCGTGCGACCAACTCGCTCGCGAGACACCCGCCCTGTGAAAACCCAAGCAGGAGCGTGCGCTCGGGAGGGACGTCCGCGGCGGCGGCCACGTCGAGCGTGCCCGCCACGCGATCAAGCGCTGACGAGAACCACGGTTCGTTGGCTTCGAACGGTAGGTACCCCGACCGCGGATACCACGTCCGCCGGGCGGCCTGCGGAGCGAGATACATCACGCCGTGATGGTGGAACTCGTCGACGAGTCGAAGGATGTGCTTCGCCGTCGAACTCCGGCCGTGAAGCAGAACCACAACTGCGTCCGCCGCTTCCCGCGGCGCTCCCGCCGTTTCGAGGGGCTGGCCTCCGTGTGGATCATTTCTCGACTCGACCGTGAATGGGTCACTCATCTAACTCTGGCGTGGATGAGACGTCGAGCGGTTGGAGCTGTCCCTCGATCATCTCGCGGTCTTCCTCGAGCCACGGCGGGAGGAACAGCGACTGTCCGAATGTGTCGCGGTCACTGTCGACCGTGAGTCCTGGTTGTTCCGTCGCGAGTTCGAAGAGGATACCGCCGGGCTCACGGACGTACAACGAGTAGAAGAAGTGGCGGTCTTTCACGCGCGACACGTCGTAGCCGCGCTCCCGGAAGAGGTCGTGCCACTCGTAGAGCTGTTCCTTCTCGGGGACGCGCACGGCGACGTGGTGGATCGACCCTGCACCCTCCCGGCCGAAGTCGCTGTCTCGGTCGAGCAGGTCCACGATGGTCGCCCGGTCGCCCGGTGCACGATACCGGACGCGGTCGCCTTCTTGATCGATGAGCTCGAATCCCAGCGTGTCGAGTACGCTCGCGGTGACGTAGACGTTCGTCGAGAGCAGCGTCACGCTATGGATGCCGCGAATCGCGTGTTGCGGTGGAATCGGTCCGTCTGCCCACGGCTCTACGGGCGACTCGCCGGTGACGAGTTCGAGTTGTGTGCCGTCCGGGTCGGAAAACCGAAGCACCGTCTCGCCGAACCGTTCGGACGGACCCTCAACAGCGATGTCGTGTGCAGCGAGCTGGTCCCGCCAGTAGGACACCGAATTCGGCGGAATCACCAGCGCGGCGGTGGTGATCTGTGGTTTCCCGATTCGGCCGTCATCCTCCGCGGGATAAGGAAAGAACGTCAGACTCGTGCCCGGTGAGCCGGTTTCGTCGCCGTAGAAGAGGTGGCGGGTGAACTTCTCGTTGAAGTTAACTGTCTGCTTGACGAGACGCAGGCCGAGGACGCCCGTGTAGAAGTCGACGTTCTGCTGGGCGTCGCGAACGATGCCTGTGATGTGGTGAATTCCGGGCGTATCTGAGAGCATGTGTTGTGAGTAACTGAAATACCTTGTCGACGCGAATCAGCTTTCGGTCCTAGTGGGGTTAGCCGAGTCCGCCTGCACCGGACTGTGCTTCCGGGAGCGTCTTCCGTTCGACGGGAAGACCGAGTTCCTCGAGGGCGGCTTCTAGGTGTTCCGCTTTGGCGTACTCCGCACCATCCTCGACGCGCTTCTGCTGGGCGAGTGCAAGCGTTTCACCACGTCGGTCATCGGGAATTTCGAACTTGTCCGTTGCGAGTTCGATGACGAGCCCGTTGTGGTCGGTTGTATACAGTGAGTGGAAGATCCCTCGGTCGAACTCGTTGTAGTGGTGGCCGTGCTCCTCGAGTCCGGCACGAATCTCTTCGAGTCGTTCGGGATCGTACCGGAACGCGAGATGGTGGACACCACCAATCGGTGTGCGTAACTGGCCCGTATTCGACTCTCGACCTTCTTCGACGAAGAACGTGAGCATCCGGCCGTCACCCGTATCGAAGAACAGGTGAGTAACATTCGGCGCGTCGAGATTTGGCTGTTTGAGGACGAGCGACATGCCGAGCACGTCTCGGTAGAACGCAACCGTGTCCTCAATATTGCTTCCGATGATCGAGACGTGGTCCATGCCGGTCGCATGGAATGCACTCTCGGGCGGGGTAGCGGTCACAGGCGGCTCCGTGGTTGTGGATTGATTGTCATTCATGGTTACGCTGTGTTACTTGGTTCGTTCCCGAACCACTAAAGTGCTCGCGGACAAGAGTAACACCAGGTGACAACGATGCCAGGTCCCCAAACAGATTCAGAAAACGAGCAACTGCACGGCGAAGAGGTGTGCAACGTCATCGACTCCATCAGTCAGCTCGGATCGCAGTGGAGACTGGTCGTCCTCTATGACCTCCAGGAAAGCGAGAAGCGGTTTAACGAACTCAAGCGCTCGACCGGAGCGTCCAGCCGGACTCTCTCACGTGTCGTAGATGATCTTCAAGAGATGGGCTACGTCAGTCGACGCCTCGAAGAAGATGCCCCCGTCGCAACTTACTATAGCCTCACAGCAAAGGGTGAATCTCTCTGCCCGGTATTCGACGAACTCGAAGAGTGGACACGGGAATGGGGAGACGAATAGACCTCTCCTGAACTGTCAAGTGGTCATCCCGGCGAGTAGTGACTCTCATCTAGATATCTGACTTCAATGCCGAGTTTTGAAGCCCCCATGTAACGCAGACGTGGATGAATGAGTGGAAGGGAATCGATAGCGGGCGATTCGGGCGATGCGGCTGCTATGCAGGAGCAGGACGTCACCCCGCTGGAGCTGTTTTTCGATCTGGTGTTCGTGTTCGCATTCACGCAGGTTACAGGGTTTCTCGTCGACCATCTCACTTGGCCCGGCATGCTTCGTGGGGCGGCGTTACTCGCGGCGCTGTGGTGGGCGTGGGTCACCTATTCGTGGCTCACTGGCGCCGTTCCTGCTGAAGAGAGACTCCCCGCTCGGCTCGTGATTCTCACCGCGATGAGTGCGATGTTGCTCGTCGCACTTGCCGTACCCGGTGCATTCGGTGACGATGGTGTCCTCTTCGGTGTCGCCTACTTCGTCGTTCGCGCTCTCCATGTCGTCCTCTATGCAGTCGCAACTCCGCCCGAAACGCGCGATGCAGTCCTTCGGGCTGCACCCGGATTCCTCGGCGGGCCGGCGCTCCTCGTTGTCGCTGGCTTCTTCGATGGTCTTCTTGTAGGCGTTCTCTGGATTGCAGCACTCGCGATCGACTACGGGATTGTGTTCGTTCGTGGTGTCGAGGGGTTTCACGTCAACGTGGGCCACTTCGTCGAACGGCATTGGCTCGTCCTGATTATTGCATTGGGTGAGTCGCTCGTGGCGATCGGCGTCGGCGCGGAAGGCATACCCCTCGGTACCGATGTCGTCCTCGCGGCTCTGCTTGGTATCGTCCTCGTCATCGCGCTCTGGTGGCTCTATTTCGACTACGTCGTCCTCGCCGCAGAGCGGACCCTCGCTGCGGCCAGCGGCCATGAACAAACGCGAATGGCACGCGATTCGTACAGCTACATTCATCTGCTGATCGTCGGAAGCATCATCTTCATCGCGCTCGGTATCGAGCAGACGATTGCACACGTCGATGAGTCGCTGGGGACGATTGCGACTGTCGCTCTCTTTGGGGGCGGTGCTCTCTATTTACTCGGACACAACGCCTTCCGATATCGTGACCACGGGCACATTAGCCGTGAACGGCTCGTTGGAACGGCCGTCGCCCTCGTGTTGATCCCCGTTGCGATACGGGTTCCCGCCATCGTCGCCCTCGGAGGCATCACGGTGCTGTTCGTCGGTCTGGCAGCGTACGAGACGCTGCGGGATGAACATCGGAACAGGATTCGCACTGGCTGAACCGATATCGGGGATACAGAGAACGAATCACTGTGCGAACCTCGCTCTCCTAGTCAGTTTCGGCAGGCATTGACGTCATAGCACGACGATATCAATTCACTCCTCCGTCCGCTGATTTCGGAGCTGTTCGTTGAGGTCGTCGATCTGCTCGTTACTGATTGGCTCGAACAGTTCGCTTGGCTCGCCAAATGCAGCGGCGGGTGGTTCGACCACGGTGTCGAGCGTTGCCGTTTGAACGGAACTGGTCTCACCTAACTGTTCCCAGAGCTGGGCCGACTTCCCTGGCATCACTGGCTCAAGAAGAATTGCGATGGCCTTGACGAGTTGAATGCACTCACGGATGACCTGCATCGCTCGCTCGGGGTCGCTGTCAGTGAGCGTCCACGGTTCGTGACGTTGGAGATATTGATTGCCGAACCGGGCGAGCCCGACACCTGCGTTCGCTGCTTCGCGCGTCGAATACGCGTTGATACCGTCCTGAAATGCCGTGCAGGCCTCGCCGATTCGGTCACGGACGTCAGCCCCTATCGTTCCGTCAGGTGCCCCTTCGTAGTTCCGAGCAGCAAATAGAAGCGTCCGGTAGCAGAAGTTGCCGATCGTCCCGATCAGCTCATCGTTGACTCGTTCCTGGAAGTGTTCCCACGAGAAGTCGAGGTCGTGCTGAAAGCCAGTGCCTGTCGTGATATAGTAGCGGTACAGATCGGGATCGAGCCCGGCATCGAGATAGTCATCGACCCAGACTGCGTGCTGCCGGCTGGTCGAGAACGCGTCCCCATCGAGCGTCATGAAGCCACTTGCCACCACTGCTCGTGGCTCGGTGTAGTCCACGCCATGTAGCATCGCCGGCCAGAAGACGGTATGGTGCTGGATGATGTCGCGGCCGATAACGTGGATGAGTTCACCATCGCCCTGCTTCCACGCTTGTTCCCAGTCGAAGGTGGCTGTCCCGACGCGGTCGGAATACTGCTTGGTGCTGGCGATGTACTCGACGGGGGCGTCAACCCAGACATAGAGGACGAGATCGTCGCCGCCGTCACCAGGATAGTCGATCCCCCAGTCCAGATCACGAGTGATGTTCCAATCTCTGAGTTCGTTCTCGATCCACTCGCGAGGCTGATTTTTGGCGTTACTCGTTCCCTCAAGTCGATCGATGAATTCGCGGAGGTAGTCTTCAAACTCAGACAGTCGGAAGAACTTGTGGCGTCGGGTTCGGTACGTTGCCGGATTGTCGGTCAGGATACTGTGTGGCTGTTCGAGCTCGCCGGGTTCGAGATGGCGGCCACAATTTTCGCATTCGTCGCCGCGTGCGGTCGCCCCACAGTACGGACACGTGCCTTCGATGTACCGATCAGGCAGCGGCTGATCGAGTTCGGCATCCCATGCGACATCGAGTTCCGACTCGTAGATGTACCCACGCTCATCGAGGGTATTCACGATCTCCTGTGTGAGTGCTGTATTCGCTTCGTCGTGGGTATGACCGTAGTTATCGAACTCGATGTGAAATCGTGGGAAGGTAGTCTGATACGTCTCGTGCCATTTAAGCGCAAATGATTCGGGAGAAACGCCGTCCTGCCGCGCGTTCACGGCGATTGGTGTGCCGTGCATGTCGGATCCCGATACGAACGCCGTCCGCTGGCCAAGCGTTCGGAGTCCGCGGGTCAGGACGTCACCGCCGACATAGGTGCGAAGATGGCCCAGGTGTAACTTCCCGTTCGCATACGGAAGCCCGCAGGTCACGACCGCAGGTGTCTCGGTAGGGAAGCGTTTGTGACCCATTGGTTCTATTGAGTTGTTCTTGGCGGGGTTTCCGTATTAATCATCGGGAGCGACTCTCCGCGATAGACTTGCAGTAGTGTGATGAGAGATTCCCCAGTTCCACGAGAGCCATTCAATCGAGAGAAGGTAACCTTGGCTTCTCCTCAGTCGTTTCTATTGATCTGAAGCGTTGAGTTCCGGAAGACGACTCTCGATTGCTTGGCGCTCGTCTTCGAGCCACGGAGGTAGTGTCAGGGTGGTTCCCAGCTCATCATGCTCCTCGTCAACCGTGAAGCCAGGTCCTTCTGTCGCGATCTCGAAGAGTACACCGCCAGGTTCCCGGAAGTAGACTGACTGAAAATATACTCGATCAATGACGGGAGTGACATTGAGTCCACGATCAATCAGGGCTTCTCGCCACTGCTGTTGTTGAGCCTCGCTTTCGACGCGGAATGCGACGTGATGTACGGTTCCAACGCCAGTTCGGCCACGATCTCGCGTTGGCTGACAGAGCAGGTCGATGGCGAAGCCAACGTCGCCATCAGATCGGTAACGGAATCGGCGACCATCGTCGTCACGATCAAACGCGAATCCCATCTCCTCCTCCAGTAGTGAAGCCGTCTGTTCGTACCCCTCCAGAGCAAGCGTGACGCCGTGAAAGCCGCGAATTGCGTTGTCGGTCGGAACTGGATCATCCTGCCACGGGTCTCCGTCAGGTGTCTCTGGGTGGGCGACGAGCTCAAGCTCGAGACCATCTGGATCGCGGAAAGAAATCACCGTCTCATCGAAACGGGTTGTCGGAGCGTCGAATGCGACATCGTGTTCGTCGAAACGATTCGTCCAGTAGCCGATAGCGTCCTGAGGAATCAGGAAGGCTGTCGTCTGGGCCTGACCGGTGCCAATTTGCCCAGAGCGACCGTTTGGCCAAGGGAAGAAGGTGAAGTTGGTTCCGGGATGTCCTGCATCGTCTCCAAAGTACAGATGATAGGTGCTGGGATCGTCGTGATTGACGGTCTTCTTAACTAATCGCAGGCCGAGCACCTGCGTGTAGAAATCGATATTCTGCTGTGGGTCACCTCCAATTGCAGTTACGTGGTGAATGCCTGGTTTGTTCGTGGGCATGGTATGGGGTGTGCTTTAGCGATTGTTTGGCAAGCCCGCTCGACACGGGAGCACTATGTGATGGAGTAACACGCAGAGTGCCTTAACCATTGATACGCCTGTTAGAAGTGGTGACGAACGATGCATTTCGGCTCAGCCCGGACGAGCATCACGCTTCCGGGCGAACTCTATGCCACAGCTCAACCTCGACTCAGACACCATGACCAGGGATGCTCTACATCAACATTGACATCCTCTGGCACACTACATCAGGGCGGATGTAGCAAGGGCCACACTATGGAAGAAGACATCCACTACTATTCCGGCGACGAGATTGAGGTGAGCTACGACGTGAACCGCTGCATACACGCCAGAGAGTGTGTACGCGGGCTTCCTGGCGTGTTCGATCCCGACAAGCGACCATGGATCGAACCTGACAACGCCGACGTTGACGACCTCTCAGACGTCATCGTGGACTGCCCGACTGGCGCACTACAGTTCGAGCGGACAGATGGCGGACCCGACGAGCCGATCCCGGACGAGAACGTGATCATTGTCGCTCCCGACGGGCCGCTGTACCTCCGAGGAGATATCGAAATTGTAACCGACGACGACACGACGTTGCTCACGGACACGCGCGTTGCACTGTGCCGATGCGGGGCGTCCGAAAACAAACCGCTCTGTGACAACAGTCACGTTGAGGTGGACTTCGAGGCAGCGGGAACAGAGACAGCCCCCGAATCGGAAACCCAAGCGGAAGACGCTGATGGCGTGTTAACTGTCCGTCCGATGCCCGATGGGCCTATCCGAATTCAAGGTCAGTTCCAAATCTGGCAGGCAGATAAGACGGCGACAGATCGGGCTTCCTCAACTACGCTCTGTCGGTGTGGAGGGTCGGGGAACAAACCGTTCTGTGATGGTACACACAGCGAGATTGGCTTTTCGAGCGAGGACCAGTCTACGTAGAGACGGTCTTGATGGAAGGTTTTACCCAGTAGTCTCCCATCGATAGAGTATGAAGACCGTTTTCCACGTGAGCGACGGCGCGGACGACATTCAGGACGCAGCGATCCGGTATTCGGGCGGTATCTTCGAGGATGATTCCGTCGACATCGACGCTGTTGCGGTGGTCGCGAATGCATCGGGAATCGGGCTCGTTCAATCGGACTCAACCTATGCCGAGGAGATCCGTTCCCTCTCTGAGGGTGATGTTCGATTCATTGCGTGTGAGAAATCGATGGAAGCAGCCGGATTGACCGTCGACGATATCCTCGATGTCGTCGACACGGCCCCAACCTCGGTCGGGGCGCTGACCAGATTACAAGATGAAGGGTATCGATACATCAAGGTACCGTGAACTTCGTCTGTCAGTCTCCCCACTATCCAGACGTGCCAGTGGTGTCTTCAGGGGTGTATCACTTCCCCGTGTCTCGACGAACCCATTCCTCTAGTACGAACTCGTCGTACTCGGTGTCGGAGTCAAGAGACCACCCGTCTGGATCCCATTCTGGATACAATGCATCTCCGTCATATTCGCCGGGGATCCGACTCAGAATCATCCTGTCGAGGTGCGGTTGGAAGAGGTGGTAGATGCCAGCGCCGCCGATGACATAGGCCCGATCCGCGTCATGAGAGTCTGCAATCTCACCAGCAGCTGTAACGCCATCAGCGTGAAATGCGGTCGGGAGATCGTACTCTCGGTCGGAGCGACTCATGACGATCTGGATCGACCCTGGGAGGTCCTCGAGCATCGATTCGTACGTCACCCGCCCGAGGATAACGGGATCGTCTGCGATGCGAGACCGGTACTGCCGTCGATCTTCAGGGATATGCCACGGAACTTCGCCGTCTTTCCCGATGACGCGATTCTCAGCGAGAGCAGCTACTGACACGAATTCCATGGATCTCACATTGGAGTAGCCCCGGATCCGACTTACTACTGTTATCCGTGGTAGTACACCGGGGTATTCTCGACGATGGCGATGTCGCTGTCACCATGCCACATCGAAATCTGTGATGCTAACACATACAGCTTCAGAAACATTGCACCGAAGGTGAGAACGCCAGTGGACAGACGTGTTACCAGGTTCGCCGACTGTCTGTTACACCTTTTAATGAGTCGGAGTTGTAGCGTGACCTGACGATGCTCTACGATCACGTCGCCGATCTCGACCTCGAAATCGAGGGATATGACCTCGAACAACACGAGCGGGATACGTCGAGTGGCTTCGTCCGAGCGACGACTGTCGTCTCGTTGCACGGCAACGATGAGACCGGGCAGGGTGAGGACGTTACGTACGACAACGATGCTCACGACACGCTTCACGGAGCCTCCGAGGAATTCTCTCTCGCGGGAGAATACACGCTCGAGGAGTTCTCCGAAGAGCTCTCCGAGATCGATTTCTTCCTCGGAAACGAGCCAAATCAATCGATCTTCCGGAACTATCGGCAGTGGGCGTTCGAGAGTGCCGCACTGGATCTCGCACTGAAACAAGCCGATACGGACCTCGCAGACCAACTCGACCGTGAATACGATCCGGTTCGGTTCGTCGTGAGTACGCGTCTGGAGGACCCGCCGACCGGCGACCGAATCCTGGACTGGCTGGACCGGAATCCCGACCTGGAGTTCAAGCTTGATCCCACCTCGGACTGGACCGACGACGTCGTCGACCGCTTGGCCGAAACTGATGCCGTTCTGACGCTCGATCTGAAAGGCCAGTACCACGGGACGACCGTCGATCAGCCAGCTGACCCCGCCCTCTACGAACGGGTCGTTGAGGGCTTCCCGGACGCGCTCATCGAAGATCCGGAACTGAACGATGAGACACGGCCGCTGTTCGAGGGGCAGGAAGGGCGCGTGACGTGGGACTACCCCATCCGTAGCGTGGAGACAGTTGAAGACCTCCCGTGGGAACCCGAGTGGCTCAACATCAAGCCCTCGCGGTTCGGGTCGGTGCAGTCACTCTTCGAGACGATCGACTACTGTCGTGACCACGAGATTCGGATGTTCGGCGGCGGCCAGTTCGAACTCGATATCGGCCGCGAACACATTCACGCGGTCGCATCGCTGTTCTACCCGGACTCGCCGAACGACGTCGCTCCGAAAGCGTACAACGACCCAGACCCGAGTGGTGGCCTGCCGTCGAGTCCGCTTTCGCCACCGACGGCTCCACAGGGACTCGAGTGGAACTGAAATAGCGACCGAAGGAGAGACCGGGGCGGGCAGTTCCGATTCGAAATACGATTTCGGTGGCCACCGGGGGCTCGAATCACGCCACGATATCAGTCACCATCTCCGAGACGTAGTCGACTTCATCTTGATTAATACCGTGACCCATTCCTTCGTAGAGCCGCTTGGTCACGTCGCCATTGAGCTGCTCGAAAACCATCGCTGATTTGTGGACGCGTTCTTCAGGAATGTGCGGGTCAACATCGCTACAGCCCAAGAACACGGGCGTGTTCTCGAGGTCGCCATCGTAGTCGTCCGGATCCACGGATTTGCCGATGAGACCACCACTCAGTACGGCGAGTCCGCCGTATAACGTAGGGTTTCGTGCAACGAACTCACTGGCGAGACAGGCGCCCTGAGAGAAGCCGAGAACCATGACTCGGTCGGTCGGTATCTCTGCCTCGTTGGCTTTACTCACAGAGTCTCTGATGGCCTGTAATCCCGACGTTCGACCTGGTTCGTTCGACTCAACAGGAGCGGTGAACGCGTTCGGATACCAGGTGTTTCGAGCTGCTTGAGGTGCAAGATAGGCGACTCCGTGCTGATGGAACTCATCGGCCATCTGGACGATACTCTGTGCGGTTGCTCCGCGTCCGTGAACGAGCACAAGCGCAGCTTCAGCGGCGTCGAGCGGTGCTCCAGCTGTCACGAGGGGTTGGTCTTGGTGTGGCCAGTCACGTCAGTCTGCCTCCATCACGTCGTCTGTTTCGATCGTGGAAAGCGGTTCTGCCAGCTTCGCTTTGTAGATGCGTCTTTCTTCGACGAGCGTTATACGGGAAGCCCGATGCCCAAGGCGTATGCCCAGGGCTCCGTACCGAGGACGAGAAAGACCAATGTCGCGCCGAGAAGCTCGATGTTCTTGATAAAGTTCGTCATCTCGGCCTGTTGCTGGTCTTCAGGCACTGCCCAGAAGTTGTGCATCATTGGCGTTGAGATGAGAAGGAAGAGGGCTACTGCTCCCGCAGCTACTGCTGGGAACACTCCAAGCGCGATACCGAGACCGCCGAAGAAGAGCATTCCACCGGCGAACAGGACGCTCATCCGGGCTGCTGGGACGCCCTTGGACTGAGCGTATCCAGCCATCTCATCGACGTTCATGAAGTGATTGAGTCCTTGGAACGCGAGGAGCCCACCAAAGAGGAGGCGGGCAACGAGGAACACGACGGCACCGATCCCAGCATCAAATGCCATCAGAGACCCACCTCGTGCTTCCTCGAGTGGTTGTGATCCAATACAGATGTCGGAGTGCTCATAGCTGGTATCACTACGTTACTTGGTTTGGTTTAGAACTACTTATATTCCCGATGACAGACATGAAATCAGGTGGCATCTGTGTTAGCACGATTTTTTGGTACTGTGTGTCATAGTCTGAGAGGCAACCATGCCAGACGCAGCTGCCACCCCAAGCGAGCAGTTACTCACACGGGAGAACTGTGCGATAACGTTCATCGACCACCAGCCTGAGATGGTCCTCGGCGTGAATTCTATTGATATCACGAACCTCAAGAACAATGCTGCTGGTCTTGCAAAGACGGCAGATGCCTACGATATCCCGACTGTTCTTACTACGATCGGGAGAGAGCACAATGGGCCACTGTTCGAGGAAATTCGAGACGTCCTCCCAGACGGAGAGGTGGTCGACCGCACCAACACGAATTCGTGGGAAAATGAGGCGTACGTCGAGGCCGTCGAAGCGACAGATCGTGATCGGCTGGTCATGGCCGGTCTCTGGACGGAGGTCTGTGTCTGCTTCGCCGCCCTGTCAGCATTGGAAGCAGGCTACGACGTGTACGTAGTGGCTGACGTCTGTGGGGGGCGGACGGACGCCGATCATGAACATGCCCTTCGACGAATGGAGAACGCGGGCGCAACGACGGTCACCTGGGCGCAAGTCCTCTCCGAACTTCAACGTGACTGGGCCGCCGACGGGGCCAGAGATGCTCATCAGATCTTCATCGACCACGGTGGTGACTTCGGGATGACTGTCCAATACGGTGATTTCTTGGAAGAATAGGATCGCGATAACTCACCGATCAGCCAAAGGACTGCGTAAACCGGCTGATTTCCCTATCAGAGACACAACAATAAGTTAGTCGTCTGATTGAACGGTGAATATCGGTGGAATCTCCGTAATAACATCACTGTCACGCTCAACAGCGATGACCATCACATCTGTTTACACGCGAATTTCTGCGTCATCGAGCACCTATCCGACAAGCGCCGGGGTATTCGTCCGGACAACTTCGAGCTGTTAGTTAGTCGAAGCACCTTCATGATCGTCACGAAGTTCGAAAGCAACCATCTATCCACTGACGCTAGCGAGTGCGAGAATGTTACATTCCACGTATTGAGCGTCGATTCGCAGAGTAGATCGTCTCAAAGACAGCGAGTGCGACGAACAGAACCAAGACTCCAGCTAAGGCTACAATGGAAGGAACCTGTAGTATTACAGGGATAATCGCGCACGCGACGAGCGCTACGACAAGTCGCGGTTTACTGACAGTACCCACGTCACGCAACCGGCAGGCCACGTCTCCTAATAGATAGATAGCACCACCGCCACACAATGCGACTGCAGGAATCACTTCGAGCGATACCTGTGGGTCAGCAACGACCTTCTTGAGACCGAAGGCGACGAAGATGATACCGACCACGATCGGGAAATGTAGATAGCTGTAGGTATCTCGTGCCATTTTAGCACGCTCGCTCTGATCTGCTGCAACGAGGTTTGCTTCCATTCCGAGTGTGACGTAATCGAAATACAGCCACGCGAGCGCTGCGGCAAGTACGATGCCGAGGAAAGCAGCAATAATCGATTCTGGAGGGAGTACAAGGAGGTCATCTCCAAGTCCGAGTCCCATCGCCAACACGGACTCACCGAGTGCAATAATAACGATATCTCGATGTCGCTCGACGAAATGTTCGGCGTGAATCTGGAACCCAGCCACACCACGCACATACGCGACCCCATAATCGATCACAAGCGCGAGGATCCAGAGGACCCCTTGTAACGGCCCGTCAAGAAAGCTGGCCACCACAAGTAGTATTGGGCCGCCCAAGAAGCCCGGAGCGAGTCGAAAAATTGCATCCCTCGTTTCAGGAGTCGCCGCAGTCGCATACAGCGCGACGTGTAACCCTCGAACGACGAAGTATGCAATCCCAAAGAGCAACGCACCGTCCTCGAAGGCGGTCGGAACAGCGAGTGCGACAATAAACATACCAGCAGTAGCTGCATAGATCGCTACTCGCTCTGGAACATTCTCTTCAGTCGAAATCGCATCTGTAAGCCAGGTATAGCAGACCCATCCCCACCACAAGACTGCAAGGAGAGCGACCGCGCGGGCCACCCCAATCCAAGTGAGATCTCCCGCAAGAAATGTCGTGACTTGTACGAAGGCAAATACAAATACGAGATCGAAAAACAATTCTACCGGAGTAACCGGCTCCTCAGAATCACTCACATCTCCGCTTTCGGATGGTGGCATATCCGAATTGACTGTACTCATGAGATGTAGTGAAAAGCAATTAGCGGCCATCAACGGGGGACCGTACCGCTCATAATGTAGTAGTCGTGGTGGGGTTCCCGACCCCAGAGTGTCGCATCCATCAGCGGTTCATGCGTAATGTCGGCAAATCCCTGGTCGGCAAGCACGTCGCGCAGTTCGTCTGGGGGTCGGCCATCGTACATCGGGAGGTCGTCGTGCATCTGCTCGTACTCATCCCACGGCTCGTCGTGGTCCCAGTAGCCCTCAATCAGGAGAATCCGGCCACCGGGCTCAACGACACGTTGCCACTCCTGTAGTGCCGCAGTGGGACGAGGGAGCGTCCAGACGAGGTGGCGCGCAGTGACCAGGTCGACCGTATCGTCTGGCAGGGCGAGAGCCTCGGCATCCCCTCGCTGGAACGTGACCGAGTAGTCTGTCCGTCGGGCTTTCGCTCGGGCACGTTCGAGCATCTCTGGCGCGAAGTCGACCCCTATGACAGCATGGCCAAGCTCTGCCAATAATATCGAGACAACGCCCGTCCCACAGCCGACATCGAGGACGTCAAGAGAATCGTCGCCGGTCCACTCGCGCAATACTGTGAGCCAGCGGTCGTGTTGTTCGTCGGAATGGATTCCATGTTGGCTCTCGTCGTCGAACGTCGCTGCCCGGCCATTCCAGTGCTGTTGGACGAGTTCCTTGACGGTCTTATCGCCTTGATTTGGCTGTGCCATGAACGGAATCCTCCAATCATGTACGCTACCGCTCTGGTTCATCATAACCCCACGGGTTCGATCGATATGCCCGCTCTTGCTACCAGTCGAATCACCGACTGTCGGCGGAAACCCAATTCTCGGGGATAGTTCGACGACACCCTCATGGGGCAGGCAGTCACGGTGGTTGTTTGTCGCCCCCCGAGGGGTGCGGGGGTGTTCGAACGAACTTCCGCGACCCGACCTATGAGTGGAATCAGCAACCCACACTCACACGAAGAGTAAATCTTTTGGTTGTTGCACAGAATTGTGTATCTATAGGATGTACGAAGCGTGTGGCGAGAAGGAATTCAAGGTCCTCCTCGCGCTCGATACAGGGGACTCCATCTCGGGCGTCGCGCGGAAGATCGACGAAAACCGGGAGACGATCCGTCGCGTCGTGAACCGCATCGAGGAGGCCGGGTACGTCGCGTACGATGACGGCCTCCAGCTCGTCGATCAGACGCTCCGTGATGTCGGTCTCGAGTTCTTGGCCGTGGCAGCAGACACCTCGACACCATCGATCCCGGAGGCGTACGTCCTCCCACAGTTCGCTGGCATGGACTACGCATTCACCGCTATCGATGCCGTCTACGTCTGGACACGCGGTGGCTACCAGGTCGCCCGCGACCCGGAGGACTATCCGCTGTTCATCGCTGTTCGCGAGCAGGACGTCGACGGCTGGACAGCGTTCTTCGACCGATTCGGGATTCCGGTCGCACAGGAACGACAACCGGCCGACGACCTCGATGGTGCGATACAGGTTGTTCTCGAGCCGCGGTCACAGATCGAGGCCGAGATGGTCGACGGCCGGCCCGTCATCTCGCTCCAAGAGACCGTGGCGTTCGCAAACGAGTACTACGCGACCTTCGAGTCGGCACTCGACATGCTCGGCCGAATGTACGACGACGTCGACACTGATGCGACCTACCGCATGGAGCCAGCCTAAGTATGAGCCAGGAAGACCGAAGTGAGGCACTCATCGAAGTACTCGAAGAACTAGAGCAGTCAGAAATTGGGTTCGTCCTCGTTGGCGGATACGCGATTAGTCAGTTCGAACCACGGTTCTCGACCGATCTCGATCTCGTCATCGCACCGGACGACTACGACGAAGTCGTTGCATTTCTCGAATCACGCGACTTCGAACGAACGGCAGAGCTCGAAGTGCCAGCAGAGGAAACCATCTACAACCGGGAAATCGAATGCTTCGAGCGAACCGAGGGACTACCCCACCCGGTCGGCGTGGACATCCTTGTGAACGGCCTCGGCTGCCGACAGACCGAAGCGGAGTGGTCGTTCGACTATCTGCGCACGCACAGTTCCCCGACGACGATTTCAGGCGGTACTCGGTCAACGACTGCACGAGCAGCTGCCGGCGAGGTCCTCGTCGCCGCGAAACTCCACAGTGGCCGGAAAACAGATCTCGCAGATGTCCTTGCTGCGATTCCCTCGATCGATTTAGATCGAGTCGAGACACATCTGCATCGCGGAGATGCTGATGCCCTTCGTCAACAGCTCAGTGACGCACACGCGTTCATCGAAGAGGGTGGGCTCGATCACCGGTTCAAGAGTCTGTTCGGCCAATCATCGGCCTCGGCCGAGGATATCGAGACGCTTCTCGAATTCCTCGATCAACAGCAGTAGTGGGGCAATCCTCACCGCGAGTCCTGCATCGGACAGTGTCTGTCCGTGTCTGTCGCTGAGAAGGTACGCGAAACGGAGAGCGAACTGGCGCTGTTTTTTCGTCGCCGAAGCAGGGGCGGAGGCGACAGTCAGTGAGCAACTCGTCAGAGCAATCCACGGTATCGAGCGGCCTATCACCAGAGCAGCGTCTTGAACCCCCAAACACGCGACTTCTCAACGCCGGTATCGTGACGATCAACGACATGGAGACGCTGCGGGCCTGCGTCGCCTACGAGAACGCCCACCAGCAGCGTGTCCAGATCCTTCGCCGACTCGAACATCGCGCCACCGAGCTCCGCTCTCAAGAAGACTGAGACGACGCTCGGGGGCAGTTTTTCGGAGCCTCCAGTGGGTGGAGGCTCAATTCACATGAGCAATCGACCAGAAATCGAAATTCAACAGCAGACCGCCTTCGGAGACGATGGCAAGCTCGAAGTGACTGAAACGAGCGTCGAAACCTCGCTCGAAGACTTCGGTGCGGACGTGGATCACCGCGATCGCGACTCGCGCCTCGATCGCCCGGAAGCGAGTGAGTTCGGTGTCGACGACCGTCCAGAGGTAGAGCAATCGTCCGAGAGTGATCAGTCGAACCTCTTCGCCGATACTACCGAGGATCAGCAGACGCTCGCCGGCGATGACGCGGCCGATCGCTGTCTCTTCGAGGAGTAGCCAACAACCAGTTCGTTCGACTGGCTGTGTTGGTTAAGTGTTGGTGAGGCGCGCGGTATCGACTCGTGAGACCACTCGATACCCGGATCAAGCGACTGCCGGCCTTCCGAACGCGGAGGTACCAGTACCCATGTCACGAATCACAAATTGGACGCGTGAGAGCCGTACCCCGAACCTAGCGTATCGGAATACAGAGATTAACGCGCACGCGGTGCTTCACCGAGCGCCGGACACGTACATCCACAAATGGCGGGCCGCGATTTTCGTCGACGGCTACCCGGTGTAGTCGCGCGGATTCGCGACGAAGGAAGCACAATCGCTTCGTGACGAACTCCGAAAGCGCCGCCAGCCTGAACTACCCTGTCCAGAGTGTCCGAACGACGACGTCGTCGTCGGGCAGAAGAGTGCCGACGGCGCGAAGGTAGAACGGTGGTTCGAATGCCGGGAGTGCGGCTACGAAAGCCGGTCAGCAATCATCTACGGCCCTGAACGCTGAACGAGAGTTCGGAAGGACACGTGCTCGTTAGCGGAAGGTGTCATAGAATAGTCCCTCCAAGATGAATTTCGGGATGATGCCGATGCCGTTCGCTGTGAGGAAGTCGGCGACGTGTGCAGAGAGGCTGTCGCACCAGCGCCAGAGGAAGGCGAATCTGATCAAACGGTTTCGAGCGCGCTCTCGATTGGTTCGTCGCCTTCGATCATCTCGAAGGTCTTCCCGTAGGTGTTCTCCGTGTCGAGTGCGGTACCGAGCGTGCGGGCAACGTCGGCGCGGGTGACTTGGCCGCGTTCGACCCGACGGGCTGCCTCGATCCGCCCGGTTGCGGACTCGTTGGTCAACTCCCCTGGTCGGACGATCGTCTCCGTGAGTTCGCTTGCTTGGAGATGCTCATCAGCCGCCAGTTTGGCTTCGAGGTACGGCCGAAGGGCGTCGGGACTCTCCTCAGGGTTGTCGGCATTGATCGCACTGAGCATGACAAAGCGCGGGACACCGTGCTCTTCGGCTTCGTCGATTAGCCTGATTGCACCGTCTCGATCGACGCCTTCGACGTCCTCGCCACCAGACCCCGCCGCGAAGATGATCGCGTCGCTTCCGTCGACGGCGGTGGATACGTCCTCGGTGAGGTCCGCGACGACCACCTCGACGCCGAAGGCCTCCATCTCCGAGACCTGTGACTCCTCACGCACCATCGCTTGGACTGTGTGATCGCGTTCGCTCAGCACCTCAGTGATATGCTGGCCGACCCCGCCGTGTGATCCTGCGATGAGTACGTTCATGGCGTCGTAACGGACGTGCGATAGCGCCAAAAGAATTCGTACTCGGGGAAGCTCCTGATCCGGTAGAGCGGTCATCAGAGACCACCACCGGCCCTTCACGAGGTAGTTTTTGAGCGCCCGAGAGGGGCGCGGGCGCAGGCGAATGTGCCCCCAGAGGTGACCAGAATGGACGATACAACCCAGACGATAGCGTACCGGCTGACGATCACCGTCGACGGCGTCGAGCTACCCGTCGATGAGGAAATGCGCCATGCACTCCTGGACGATCTTCGCGTAGCAGTCCGTGACCGAATCGGGGAGCGCCACGGCGTCGAAGTGGACCAGGACGACATCACCATCGCGACGGGGTATCGCTACGCGCAGGTGCCAGCAGAGTGTCCGCTCTGCAGCGAGCGTCTCGATCTCCTGAGTGTCCATCTGAACAACGAGAACGGCGCGTACGCGAGCGCGAAGTGTTCCGATGAAGACTGCGAGTGGAGCGGCGACGCCGTCTATCGAATCATCGACCTCGAAGGCGGCGAGAGCAACGCCATCGAGAGCAGCGTCCTGACCGGCGATATCACGCCGAGCTACGACCCTTACTGATGAATTCAATGGAAGACACGCCCACATTCACGCGTATCGAACCGATCTGCCCTCGCGACGGCTGCGACTCGCAGCTTGGTATTGGGAAACCCGTCTATGCAGGCGAGCAGACCGACATCGCCTACGCCGACGTCTGGTGTCAGAACGAGGCGTGTTCGTTCACTGCCTGCGCGCAGTTCGCACTCGTCGATCTTCTTCACGAAGAGGCGGACTCAGAGACGAGTCTCGTCCACGCCGGAGAGATCGACCCACTCGAGGCTCGATACCACCGGTGAGTTAACCAACATCAGGAGCGGTAAAGCTGCTGTTGTTGGTTAATAGTGGCGTCCGCTGGTGGTATTTTCTCGCCCCGAGAGCGGGCGCGGGGCGAGTACTCCCGCGTCTTCTGGGTGATTCGAGATGGCGCTTTCAGCACGTCCGACCAGCAGCATCGCGACTGAAATTACGGCAGCCCGGCAGGCCGACCACGTAGCATTCCTTCACCGCGTTCCCTTCGCGCTTGACGCATTCCGACTCGGGTTTCTCACGGGTTTTCGCGAGGACTGTACCTACCAACAGCACCAGTACACAAACTTGGAGTTACCAGTCGGGATGCTGGATAACGACTTTCGCAATCCTGACCTTGATCGGTACGTCGAGCGTTTCTTCGAGTACGAACCACAGGTCAGCGTGATCGGTGACGCCTACGACGTCGACGAGGTCAACGAATACGTTGCTGCCGCTCGCGAGATTCAGGGAAGCTATCCAGCGGCTGACCTCGTGATCGTCCCGAAGTGCCGTGCGGCGATTCACGCGATCCCTGATGACCTCGTCGTCGGCTACTCGCGCGGCTACGCTGATCGACTCGCCCACGAGTTCTCCGACCCTGTGGACTGGCGCGGGCGGCGAGTGGGTCAACGAGGAAGTCGTCGTCGACGAGGGACTGGTGACCAGCCGCAAGCCCGACGACATCCCCGCCTTCTGTGATAAAATCATCGAGGAGTTCGAGGAAGGTCGCCACTAACGGCGCGGTAGCGCGAAAGGGTCCATCGCCACGTCCGGCGTTCGTGAACGAGATGTGAGATTCGTCTTTGCTGCTTCTGTCTGTCCAATTTCAGATGTTAGGGGAGTTTGGCCTCCAGTACGTCGACTTCTTCTATCTCCGGCGGTTCTGCGAACAGCTCGTCCGCGTTTTCCTCCAAGGCAGCAGCGATTTCGCCCGAGAGATGCGCTTCCCGACCGGATTCATCCGGAAAGGTGTCGAAGATGCCGAACGTCGAATCGTCCATGCGGAGCGCGAACCACGTGGTGGTGTCCGGTTCTTCCTCGGCCATCGGCAGTGCCGAACGGAGGAATTCCTCGACATCGGATTCTTTGCCGGACTGTGCTTGGAGTCGAACGAGGAGGGCGACGTTTGCGTCGGTCATACCCAGTCCGTAGGTAGGTGCGCAACTCACATAACTATTTATGCTAGACGCTCAGGTGCTGAGGAGTACTCGGGTGAAACGCAGAGCCTTACCCGCTGCTTCCTCCTTCCGATTCTTACGCCGCCTGAGTTACGTGATCTTCTTTCCGGGGCGGTAGCGGCTGTGTCGAGGACTCACCCAACACCTGCTCAAAGCTAAATGAGCCGTGGCGGTGAGCGAAGCTCTCCGCCGGCTCGCCGTTTGTGAACGTCGACATCGATTCACGCAGCGCCAACAACGATGTACGCGCGCGTGCCGCATGGCACCGCGCGTACGGGACTCCAAGGCCGTATTTCAGCCGCCAGTTCCCCCCTTCGATTGCATTCGTACTCACTGGCCCATTGAACTCTTCTTCGTCCTCGTCCCAGAACGATGGGTGCTCCTCACGGAGTGTCGCCACTATCTCCTCGTACGCAGTCTCGTACTCGTCTTCGAGATACTCCCGCAACTCCTCTAACTCGCCCGCCTCGTGCAGTTCGGACACGCGCTCGTCGCTGCGAGCGCGTGTCCGGAGCTTGTGGACGAGACACTTCACCCGATCCGGCAAGATGTCGTTGTAGCAGTCGTTGTCGTCGGTGAGCCAATAATCCACACCCAAGAGCGGGAAGACGAGCGCGAGCGCCAGCGCTCGCGCGAAGGCGGTGTTCCGACACTGGAGTCCGGCGAAACAACCCAGCTGAGTCAGATAGGAACATCCGACAGTGAACCCTTCCGGCCACTTCTTCGGGTTTTCTCCCTCCTGTTTCCGGCGCATATTTTCCTCGTAGAGGTCTTTCTTTGCGCCCTTCTTCGCCGGATAGGTCTCGTCGGCGACCCCGACGAGACCGTCGATGTCCTCGGCAGCGAGTTCGTCGGCGAACTCGGTTTTGAGTTCGTCAACGGTGCTGACACCGAACAACAGCGAGAGGAAGTTCATCGAGAGGATGCAGCCGGCAATCGTGACGCTGTGCTGCTCGGCGACTTCGTCGCCGAACAGCTCGGCATAGCGTTGGATCGTATCGCGGTCAACCTGGAGACCGTACTGATTCTGAAGAATCCGTTCGCACGCGTGGAACGGATTCTTCGCCGCATGGAACAGGCAGAGATCAACGACTGGTTTGGCGTATTCACAGTCCTCGTAGAACAGCTCCCCGATATCGCCATCGTAGGAATGTCTGCACTCGGAGCACTGATACCGCTGAATCTCGACAGTGATCTCGTCGAAGCCATCCTCGGTGATGAGGATGGCGAAGAGCCGATCCGTTCGGTAGCCGTTCTTCCAGACCGTGGTTTCACCGCACTTCGGACAGGGCCGCGGGTCTCCGACCCGCTGGCCCTGAAACCCGCGAAACCAACTCTGAAACGCATGAATTAGACCGAGTGGTACGAGGCTGTTCAGCGTCTTTTCTTCGGTTTCGTGCATGAGTAGTGGCCAGTAAGAGAGGGTGGTATTTCACTCCCGTTGCAGACACCACCCCAAGAGGGGCACGAGCGTATTCTATGACAGGGTGCGACGGAGTCACTCCGTAACCCTGAGCGGATTCTTCCTGCCGGTGTGACGCCGTCGTCCAGTTTTTCGAGCCCCCGAAGAGGGCGAAGGCTCGATAACGAGTCTTCAGACTGAGGTGAATTCCCGTGAGTCAACAACAACGTGTGAACGACGTCTCGATCGATGCGATTCCAGTCGATATCACGAACACACAATCCGGCGAGGTCGAGCCCGCCGAAGTTCCCGAGGAGATCCGGTCAATCACTCGTGGACTCGCAAGTGAGCAGCCGCCGACGAACCCGCTCGTCGTCTTGAAAGCGGCTCGCTGGTGGTACATCCACGGGAAGGGCGGGACTGATCCCGCGTTCCAGTGGGCCACCGAGTGGGCGCGACACCTCGCGACCGACACGCCCAGCGACGTGGAGCAGTTCGATGAGTTCCTCGAGTACCTCGTCGCGGTCGGCTTCGCTGACGAGAAAGCAGTCCTGCGGTGACCGCCGCCGCGAGTTTTTTGTGCGCCCCAAGGGGTGCGGCGCGTCCTGAACTGACGCAATCGCCGTGAACTCGATTCGGTGAATATTATGGCTACGGCCAGTGACTCGTCGGTCTCGTTCGAGGAGACCGACGCCCGACACGACGAGATGCACAGTACCATCGAAGACTGGATCGACGAGCTCGTCGCAGACGTCGACGAGGCAAAAGCCAGCCAACAGTTCCAGGAGTGGCTCGATGTCCAGTCCCGATTCCACGACTACTCCCATCGCAACACCCTCTTGATCAAGCTCCAGTATCCCGAGGCAACCCGCGTAGCGGGCTACAATACGTGGCGGTCGGAGTTCGACCGGCACGTCCAAGAGGGCAAACAGGCGATCTGGATCTGGGCACCCATTATTACGAAGCAGTGCCCTGAGTGCGAGAACTCACCGAGCTACCACGAGCAAAGCGACTGTGACTACGACGAGACACCGGCCGAGGAGTGGTCCGAAGGACTGGTTGGATTCAAACCAACTGCCGTCTTCGATGTGTCTCAAACCGAGGGCGAACCGCTCCCCGAGCTGGAAACCGAGGCAGCTGGTGACGCCGACGACCTGGTGCCAGCACTCCTCGATGCAGCAACTACGCTCGACATAGACGTCCGTGTCGTCGACGCTGCCGAGTGGGAGCATGGCGACGCGAAAGGCGTCTGCAAACACCGGACTCTCCACGAGGGCCAGCCCGTTGTCGAAGCGAAAGCCCGCTCAAATCAGGCCGATCTCGCGGTGACATTGGTTCACGAGTACGCCCACGCGCTGCTTCATTTCGATGGCGACGACGAGCCCGAGCGCGCAAAACGCGAGGTCGAAGCGGAAGCTGTTGCGTACATCGTCGGGCGGTATTTCAACCTGGATACGAGCGGGTCAGCGTTCTATCTTGCCGCGTGGCAGGACGACGATGCGGAGAGCATTCAGGAGCGTCTCGGTCGGATCAGTTCGACCGCTCAAGAGATCATCGACACAATTGTAGAGGGCTGAACACCCCCTCCCCGGCTGTTAACCAACGCCTTGGGGTACTAGCCCACTCTGTTGGTTAATTCGTCCGGCGTCCGACCTTGCGTGTTTCGATCGGTCCCAAGACATACCCCACCGACAGTCGATGTTATAGTTCAGAATCGATTCGGCGCTGCTGGTCACGAAGGAACTCAACGACGGCATCGATATCCTGTTCGGGAACCGTTTGCTGTTCGAAGACTCCTTTGAATGCATCCGCGAAATCCTCCGACGTGAGGCGGTCGAGGACAGTCTCGATGCGACCAGCGAGCTTCTCGGACTCCCCGCGATGCAGATGAGTCGCGATCCGGTCAAAATCCGCGCCAGCAGCAAGCACTACCAGATCCCGGGAATCCGCCTTGCGGCCACTGTGAAGTTTCACGGCAAACAGCAACTCCCGTTCCGGAATCCTGGCTGTTACCGGGCGCCCGGTTCGCAGTTCCTCGGTGACAGAGTACTGGGCCAGATAGCGATACGACCACTCAGCTTCCGTCTGGCGACAGCCCAGCGCGTCCACCATCGCGTCGAACCGAACCGGATTCCCGATATCTTTCGTAAACCGGATAGTCCGGCCCTCGTAGAGTTCGTTTCGCTCGACATCGGCCGTTTTCTCGTAGCCGCGGTCGGTGAGAAGGTCCGTGTAGTCGTCGACCGCTTGGGCCGGAATGACGACGTCGACGTCCGTGGTGAAGCGTTGATTGAACGCCGCGATCGCCCACCCACCGACGAGCACGTACGGCAGGTCAGCGTCGATGACTGCCTCCAGCGTATCCAGTAGTTCGTCTTCGCGTTCACCGAGGCTCATGCATTGAGACGCGGATCCTCGTGGGACGCGTCGATATCGCGGTCGTACTCGTCGGCGATCATCTCCAACGCCGGCTCGTAGTTCACCCGGTACTCCAACATGTGCTCGATTGCCTCATCCAACGGAATAACCGGATTGCCGTCAACCCACTCGCGAGTGATCTCCCCACTCGTCGGGAACAACACGTACGAGACGGCCGCGTCGGAGTCGGTCGCATCCGGCCGCTCTTCGATCCGGCTCGGAATCCCGAACTCATCAAAGAACGCCGTCCACCGTTCGACGTCCTGGTCGGCGACCTGGATGAAGATCGGGTAGTCGTCGTGACCGCGGGCGATCTGATAGCCGCCGTGGGTCCAGACGTAGACGCCGTCGATTTTCGTGTACGCAAAGGGCATCCCCGCGAAGTGCGGAACGACGTAGCCGTCGTCGATCGAGGGGGGAACAGTGCGAGAAATGGCCGCGACGAGATCGTAGTAACGATCCCTGACAGCGTAATTCTCGATGTAGACGCCGTCCTCACGTCGGATGAAGCCTGCGTCCTCCAACCGCTCGATCCAGTCGTAGACCCACGAGTAGGAGCCGTCGATCTTCTGGGCGATCCGACGGACCGAGTCGCCCGGCCGGGCCGCGACCATGATCTTCGCCGCGGTCTCGTCAACGTACTCCATCATCGCTAGTTATCGGTATCGCATCTAACTGTATTAGTCTTGTCCCCCGTATTCCCTATAGAGTTATCTCTATACAGATATACTGTTCTTGGCTCCGGTAGTCCGATCCGGCTCAGCATTTGAGCAGAGATGAATTAACCAACAGGGAATTCTATTGGCCGCTATTCGTTGGTTAAGTCTATCAGCGCCCGCCGAGGGGCGGAGGCGCACTCCCGTCTCCACCGACCCATGACCGACCGATATCTAACGACCGTTCTCGACGAGGCAGAGCGAGTCGCAGAGCACCACGAGCAGGTCGCCCAATCATCAGACCATCCGGAACACGAGTATCTCCGGTACGCTGTTCTTCGGCTGCTCGAAGACGAGGCTGACGAAACATCGGTGGAGATACCGCAGATTGACGGCGTGACTGTCGGATACGGGGAAGACAAGGCGATGTACGAGAGCTGGGACGACGACGTCGAGTGGTGGGAGACGGTTCCGCCGCAGGAAGAGTGTACTCGCTTCCGGATGTTCTACCCCGACGAGTACGAGGCTGTTCCGCGAGTCATCGTCGACGTGATGGCAGCACTCGGGGCGTGGCGTGTCTGGACTGGGAGCGCTGCCGCCTGTGGCTCCTACGATCATCGCGAACGGCGGGAAGTCCACTACCTGTGGCCGGAGGGGCATCCGGTCGAGGCCTTGCTTGCGAATCAGATTCGGGGGCCCACGGCCACCGTTGCGCCAGATGGGGGACGAACAGGCGACGTTCGCGACCGGATGGTCATCGCAGAGCATTCGACACCGAAGGACGATCTCGAGCCTCGAACCAGACGTGCTGTCGACGAAGAGATGAACGTCTCGTTGCTCGAAAAAGGCGGTAAGTACGACGTTCAGTCAGCGTCTGGGAACTGGTATGAAGTCGACGTAATAAGCGAGTCGTGTACGTGTCCGGACTGGCGGAAGCGTACGCCCGAGGGCGGCTGTAAACACCTCCGGCGAGTCGATCAGGAGATCAAGCGGGGGCGGGTCCCACGACCTGATGGGCGCCTCCCCTCGAGGTCATAGCGTCACTGATCCTCGGGTAGTTTAGTCGAGAGTAAACTACTTTGCCGCTCCCCGTTGAACGCAAAGATATGGACAGTCGGTTGGGGAACGGAACCGAATCGGCAACACGGGACCTCGTCCATTTCGTGACTCAACAGACGCGGTTTTCGCTCATCAGCGATATTCTCGGTCATCCACAGCAGCTCCCCTCGATGTACGAACTTGAGGAACTCAACCCGAGCGTCAGCGAGGCCACGGTCTACAAGCACATCCAGAAGCTCATCGACGCCGGGTTCGTCACGGAGGTCGCCCTGGACGATGACCAGCGCCGACAGGGCTACCCCTGGAAGTTTTACGGGCTCACCGAGGCGGGACGCAAGTTCCTGGAAGAGCACAATCTGCTCGCCGCGGAGGAGACGCTCCAGCAAATTTACGAGTTGATTTCCGACAAGCCCGAGAAGATGGTCAAGTACGAGAACGCGCCACGTCCCGGCGAGACGTGACTCACTATCGCAGGAGTCACACGGGGCGTGGCGGGGTGAACGACTGACTGAGGTACTTGCCGAGGAAAACCGAACCGATCACGATGACAGCCCCACCGACGAGCATGGCGATCCAGACCACCACCAGCCGTTGTGACTCGACGGGTGCCAGATCAAACGTCGAACTGACGCCAATCGTGAGGCCGAACGTGACGCCCACACCGATTACGAACGGGAGACTCCACGCTAAGCCGGTGGTCACAAGGGCATCCACCCGGGTTAGCTCGGTTGTCTGGTGCAGGTAGATGCCGACTGCGGCGAGCGGCACGAAGACGATCGTCAAGAATAGGACGGCGAGGAGGACTGCTTCATCGTACATCGCCAGCACGCCAAACCCAGCAACCAGAAGGACGCCGCCGAGCACGGCAATCGAGACGTATTTGAGGAGTTGGGGGACGGTTCCTGTCCGTCGTCGAAACCCGACCACACCGATCAATATTAGGGAGAGGACCGCAGCCAGTCCCAGGAGGATCGCCAAGAGCGTTAACCCGAAGAAACCGGCTCCCAGCCCATTCGACATTAGCTATCGGTTTTAGGCCCTCAACCGTAAATCATCGGCCGCGTTGTCACCGAGCGGGAGAGAAATCGAATCTGGACAAATTTAACCAACAAAACTATGTTCCTACCACCAGTGTTGGTTAACGCAGAACGGCCAATGTCCTACGAACCACCGACGCCGCCAACGGAACTCCCGACAGACATTGTCGATACGCTCAACGGATACTCCCCAGACCAGCTCCAGCACGTTGCCCGCTACGCCGAGGAACTGGCCGAGCACAAAGCTCGCGAGGCCCGCCTCAAGGAAGAATCGGAGGAGGACGAGATCGAGGATCGGCCGAATGATCTCCCGGACGACGTCCCGTCGAAAGCCACAATCACGATCAAGGAGATCAACGACAACCGATACTACTACTGGCAGTGGCGGGAGGGAGAAAAAATCAAGTCAAAATATAAATCGCCAGTCAATCCCGACGAATAAGACGAACTCTGCCGACAACTCGTGGTAGATCGGTCACTCTGTGGATTCGCGGGTTCGAGAACCTGCTGACAAACGGCGTTGATGATGAGCGACTTCCCCGTCCCTGACGGGCTGTAGAGGAGCATATTTAGTGGACGATCCCCTTGGAGTGCAGGTCGTAGGTAGGTAATGAATTGGTATTTAAACTCGAGCGAGACCCTGCCTCGAGAGGTGGGTGACACCCCCACCCCTTTTTCGAGTTGTAACGCACAACAGCGGGAGGGACAGATGAGCTGTTAGACGAGATCGAAACACCACGAATCTGCGGTAGAGAGCTTCAAACAGCGATTCTTACGGTGTTCCTCGAACAAACCCATGTCGATCCTACTACTCACGGATACGTAAGCTTCCTTACGTATCGTTCGTGAGAATCACCTAATGCGGATGTTGTTTGCTACCATAGGATATAAAGGTTCCTATCTTATAGTCTTATGTAGAATTTCGTGGTAAGGAGGCGTGATACCTCTAAAACCGGCTATTCGAGTTGTTTGTGCCTTCTTCGGCTTTCTCTCCCCACCCCACCCTTGTTCTGTTACAACTCGAAAAAGGGGTGGGGGTGTGGGGACTCTCCCGTGGAGTAGTGGTCAAGCTGGTCTTCGAGGATGGTTCGTGACTTCTCTTGGGTGGGTTCTCGACGGGTGGGCTGAACTACTTCCGACCAATACTATTGATATGACACGACTGGGCGTCGAGAATATCTCGAAACCGTGTTAGAAGCCCCCAATCCGTTACAACTCGAAAAAGGGGTGTGTTGCTAGATTCAATTTAATATTTGACACGACTATACAACTCGAAATAGGGGTGCGTCTCTGTATCGAAATCGGTTCGACACTTAGAATGAGGAGACTGCCGACTCAGTAACTCCACCGGGTGAATCTTCGAGATTACAAATCGAAATAGGTTGCCTTTACTTATTTATAGTAGGCCCCCAGAGGATTGGGGTATGGGTGATGAATCGCCGGTTACAGATAACCAGACGGAACAGTCTGAATCTATAACGGAGGTTCCCGGAGAGCACGGAGAGAGTAACTCCGAGGAGTCTACCAGCAGTCAAACTACGCTCGACGATTCTGGTAGCGGGATCTCGATTATGGACGAGCTCCAATCTGAATCTGTTGAGACTGTCTTCGAAAACAAGGATTTGGTTCGTCCGGATACGATAATCGACGAAGATCGGATCGTTGGTCGCGATGAGCAGTTGAAGACCGTCATCACAAATCTCAAACCCGCTCTCCAGAACCACGGCATTCCGGAGATGTTGCTGACTGGGCCGTCTGGAACGGGGAAATCCCTGATTATCCATGCTGTCTGTAAGAAAATCGTCGAGCTGAGTGAGGCTCAGGGAATGCGGTTCGGTGTGTTTTCAATAAACTGCGAGGGCCCAGGTACGACCAGTCGTGCAGTCTATCGTCTCATTCAAGAAGCGACGGCAAATATCGATGAAGAACCGGGAGTTCCCGAGAGTGGGGTCTCGACAGACCAGAAACTCGAGCGCCTGTGGGAAATCATGCGCGAACACTATGACGGCGTAATTTTCGTCTTAGACGAGGTCGACATGCTCGACGGCCCATACTCGGAACCAGAATATAATTCACTCCTCTACCAACTCTCGCGGGCTCGAGACCTCGGCCGGTTTGATGGCCCCGTTTCCGTCACTGCGATAACCAACTACGTCGATTTCATGTCTGATCTCAATAGTCGCGCGAATAGTTCATTCAATCCAGACGAGATCTTCTTCGAGGATTACGACGCAACGCAGCTTCGACATATCCTCCGCAATCGTGAAGACGCCTTCAAGCCTGAGGCGCTCGCGGATGACGTCGTCCCACTCGTCGCCGCGTTCGGATCTCAGACGCACGGTGATGCACGGAAGGCTATCGATCTGCTTCGGTGGTCCGGGGAATTAGCCGATAAACAGGGAGACGAGCGTGTCGAAGAATCACACGTCCGGACTGCCCAGGACCGATATGACTCCGATCGGAAATTACGGCATATCGGTGGACTCTCGACGCAAAAGAAGCTCTGTATCTTCGCCGTTGCTGCGACAGACCACTACTCAAATGCCAGTGTGGACTGGATTCCGGCCGGACCCTCCTACAGCCTCTACCAGTTCGTCTGTGACACTCTCGGAGCTGATTCCTATGGCCGAGAAACCTTCGTGAACCATGTTACTGAACAGGCGACCTATGGCATCCTTGAGTTCGACCGTCGTGGCCGAGGACGGGGAAAAGGTATCCACATGCACTTCGACCTCGCTGAAGACCCTGAGTCGATTATGGAACGAATCCTAGAGGACGATCGTTTTGCTAACCTGGAACAAGAAGAAGAGATGATGCGCTCTATCGCGAAATCGAAAATGAACGGGTTCCTGAACTAGAGTCCCTACTGAGGCCTCCAATTTGACCCCCCTTTCGTTTACAACTCGAAATAGGGGTGTGTCTCGGATATCGATCTTCGATACAGAAGCGGCCGTTCGCGTTACAACTCGAAATAGGGGGGTGTGTTTTTGCGATGTACTCACAAGTGGATGCTCATCGCGATCCGCAGCTGCCTTCGTTCCGAGTAGGCAACTGTGGACATCGTCCGTAAAGCTAGAATACCGGATAGATGGGCTGTAGAGGGCGTATGCGGCATATTTACAACACGAAATAGGGGTGTCTTACAACACGAAATAGGGGTGTCCACCGTACCCCTATCCCATTTACAACTCGAAAAACGGGGGCTGGTCAGGTCCAGTCCGTGATTCCGCGGACACGAGTTTCATCGAATTTCCGTCGAATAACGGTCCGATCCCACCCCAGGGGAGACAGCACGCTCTCGACAGCTCTGACGAGTTGAGTCTCATAGTACGCGGCGTCATAGGTCTCGATCGCTTCGTGGGCGAGCGCGACACAGTCTCGTGAGGATTTCTCGTCGTCGACGACCACGTACATGTTCGGGAACGTACTGGGAACCCTGACACCAATCGGTCGATAACGTCGTCGAACTCGTCCTCGAACGGCCACCACGGGAGGACCACCAAGACGCCCACCTGGACGAAGCGATGACGACTGTCGTCGACAGATATGGCTCTGAGACTGTCTGAACCATTATCCAGCGAGTACTCGTCGACGCCTATCCGTTTCGAACTGCGACGGCGGGCCTCGACGTCGACAACATCGACGGCGTTCGAATCGGGACAACGGCTGTCCAGGTGCTTGAAGAGCTGAACGCACGATAGGACGATTCTTGATTTCACCCCTCGATGTGCAAGCTGTGTGCAGACGCCGAAACGGTTATCACTCTATGTGCAAGATATGCACATAGAATGAGTTCGAGTGACGAGCCGCGACGCGTTCACTTCCAGTCCCCGGAGTATCTCGTCGACCGGCTTGACGCGATTGCTGACCTCTTCGATAAGGATCGGACGGACCTGCTTGTCGAGGCCATCCGTGAATATATCGAGGAAACCGCCGACAGCGAGACGTTCCAAGAGCTGGTCGCGACGAAGTACTACGACGACCAGCTGGAGTTCGAGACCGTCAAGCAGCTGGTCGGCGCCGAAACTGCTCAGCGGCTGCGGCTGCTCAAGGCGGACCTCGACGACGAGCCACTTGATCTCGCGGCCCCTGAGGACGTCGACATCTATGGTGAAGACGCGGTGACAGTTGACACTACTGCCGACGAGCGATGAGTGAGCGGCGACTGCGGACGATCGTCGCTGATACGAGCGCACTGGTCAGTCTGGCCGTACCGCGGGCCGACGACACGTACGATACTGCCATCGAGCCCGACCCGCTCCAGTATCTGCTCACCTCCTGTGACGTGTTCGTGCCTCCGGAGGTTGTCACCGAACTTCAGGATCTTACCCAGTATCAGGATATCCACGGCGCCGCAGCGACGAACGTGCTCGCAGCTCGTGACTTCTACGCCGTCGAGGATCCCTACGAGCGTACCGAAACCCCGGACTCGCGGCCGACGTTCGGTCTCGACGACGGCGAAACCGACGGGATCGTGCTCGCGAACACACGTGACGTCGACGGCTTTCTCACCGACGAGTTCGGCGGGACGAATTTCCCGCTTATCCACGCGGTGCTACAGGGACCACGGATCGTGCCGACACCGCGGCTCATCAGTGAGTACGCCCGGAACGGCCATCTGACCGACGACGCGGCGAGGACGCTGCTTTCCGTGATTAGTCCGCATCGAAGCTGGGATACCAGTCCGTACGTTGCCCAAGTCCGAGACCGCCTTGAGGAGTAGTTCAGTTTCGTGGGCTGTAGGTTGTTGTACTGCCCTATGGTTTAGCTATTCCTATAGAAATACCTATAGTCAATATCAGGAGGAGTTATTCGCTCTCTTTGTCTACAACATCCTCAATTTCGTCCCAGTCGATATCTCGGTCAATCAACCATCTAAACGCTTCCAGGGCTGCGCGACCATCCTCAGTAAGGGTAAGGATCTTATTTCGACCCTGCTTTGATTCGGCGATGTAGCCTCGCTGTTTAAGCGGCTCAACAATATGAGCATCTAACAGCCGGTATTTGCCTTTTCCAGCGACGTTTCGCGAAATGTAGTCCAGGTTCAGGTGTTCGCTGAAATGGATCACATCTCCTTTCGTTGGAGGTCCCTCTCGTTCGGTAACACGTTCAATGAATTGCATCACATCTACTTGCTCCGAATCGGGTGCATCAATCGGATACGTCGGTAACTCAGTCGTCCCCCGAATATCGTCAGGATCATCCTCGTAATCACGAGCTCGCACATAGTATGGCGTACATTCCAAAACCATTGAGGCGATCATCCCAGCGATCGCTGTAACCTTGCTGCCGGTTGAAACATTCACGTAGATTTCGTCGCTTTGGTGTTCGGAAATGGATTCAGCAATCGTCCCCATTGAGGAATAGAGGTCAAAGATATCGCATTCTTTCGGTTCGATCTCGATTCCACGGTCTTCAAGCGCATTGATAGCTGCTTGTAGATGTTCGTCGCCCTCGTCGCCTTCTTGGTCTTCCTCGTGTCCAATCAGCACGACTCTATCAGCACGGAATTCCTCGGCTGGTTGAACGAGACGTTCGTACTCGTATCCAACCGGCATAATGTGGACTCGGTCAGGAACGTTCAGCCCCATAGATGGCATTACTACTGTGCTACACAAAAAGTTATGCTACTACCATACTATCGGACCATTCGGTACGATAGTACGGAAGTACGGATAAGGTTTTTATGTGCGACTAACGTACCAACGGAAAACGTCGGGGACCCCGATCTAATAGAACGATACGACGACAGAATGATTCCCTCCATGAGTGCTGCCAGGCAGGCATGGAGGACGGTGTCGGCTCGCCCATCAGCCACCCCTTCGCTCCGCCGTCAAGGGGTTTGGGGCCCTTACGGTGGGTGGGGTATTGGGCTTGGCCTGGATTTTGGCGGCCCTAATGATATACCTTACCCTTCGCTTAGGCGGCGAGCATCTGAGGTATGAGTTCGACTTCGGACACTCCATCCGACGACACAGAACACACACCGTGGGATGAACTCACCACGGCACGACAGCGAGTTGCAAAGACGATCGCCCACGTCCATGGGCCACAGACGTTCGAGCGTCCCGCGCTCCGCGACGACGTAGAGGACGCAGACGACGTTGAGGAGGCCATCGACGACAAGGAGCGAGTACTCACTTCTCTCAAGTATACTCGCCTCCTGAACGACCTCGTCGACGACGGCTATCTCGTACTGGAGTACCAGGGTGGGCGAAACCCGATCATCCTGGATGTCGAGTACGACGCAGACCGTGACACCAGAAGTGCGGCCCCGTTCGGAGACACCAGCGCGCTGCATACGCTGGTAGCCCAGGTCTGCGACCGCGAAGGAATCACTCGAGACCTCCTCGAGGAAGTCGACAACCCGTACGACTTCAACGAGGTCAAGGCGAAAGTGAACGAGGTCGTCGGTCGAACTGTTCTTCAACCGTACTCTGACCCCAGCAAGTATCGCTTCACGCAGGAGGCGTACGCTGTGGTGTTCGAGAAGGTCGAAGACGCAAAGGACGACGACGAGTAGGGCCTACGCCCTACTGTTGAGACAGCTGCGTCGATAGACTCTCGTATGTGGTTTTGAGTCCGGAAGCAACCGATTAGGAAAGCCCTCGGCCGCTCGACGCCCCGCGACCCACGCTGCGCGTCTCGTGGCTGCGGTGCTTGCGGGGTCGGGGAACGACCGAGGCGGCCTCGCCCTTTCTGAGTCCGCCAGGTAGTGGCCTGCTTACTCATCGACGACATCGGCTGTCCGGTGTGTCTCGAACGGTTCGCGCCGCTCGCCGCTGCCGCCCTCCGCGTCGCTCGCGACCGACCATTCCGGGCGTGCGGGCGCTCTCCGCACCGCCCGCGCCCGTTCCGGGCTAAAATGAATGTGCCCTCGACGCCAGCGGGAAAGCGCGGGGGGCTGCGCGGCGTGGCTGCTCACCCCCCACGCTTTCTCTGCTGGTCGCTCGCTCCGGGCGGGTCGGCGCGCGGCGCTGGTTGTTGCCCCTCCGTGCGGGCGCGCTCTCGCTCGCGCCCAGGAGGGCGCTCGCGAAGGCGCGAGCGAGAGCGCGCAGACGGCTCTGTCGGTCGTGACGTCGAGGGAACCGCGGTTTGGGGCCGCGGTGTCGGGCGCTGTGGTGAGCGCCTTCAGGAGACTGCAATGCCGAGTAACAACGCGAGCGAAAAGACGGTTTCGGACGTACAGAGTACGACTACCGAGGAACGCGGTCACGAGCCGACGGTCGAACACGAGCCGTCGGGGCGGTCGGCCTGCCCGGAGTGTGAGGGCCAGGTGATCACCGAAGACGACCAGTCGTTCTGCACGGACTGTGGGCTGATCGTCGCCGACGAGTGGGTCGACCTGAGCCCGACGCTGAACGACCTGGGCCTGGTCGGAGACGCCGACCAGAGCATCGAGGCGGTGGACCCGCTGCGGACGGACAAGGGCCTGCACACGAAGATTGGGCGGAACACCGACGGTCACGGAAATCCCCTGAGCAACGAGCAGTGGGAGAAGGTCCAGCGCCTCCGCAAGTGGCACAAGCGGATGCAGTTCGGCGAGAAGCGCAAGCGAACGAAGCGACTCAACGAGGGGCTGCGGGACGTCGAGATGATCGGCGGCAATCTGAGCTTGCCGGACCACGTCGTCAAGATGGCGGCACAGTTCCTCCGGAGCGCCTCGGAAGCGCGGCTGCCGGGCGGGCGGATGGCTTGGGAGGCACTCGCCGGCGGCGCCGTCCTCCTGGCCGCGCGAGCCTCATCGGTCAACCGGGACGAGATCGACGTCGCGGTCGCGACCCACACCAAAGCGCCCCACGAGCGGGTGTGCGCTGCGGCGCGGAAGATCCGGTGTGAATGCGGGTTCGACGCGCCACTCATCAGGCCCAACGCCGTGATGGCGGTCGTCGACGCGCTCGATGACGACACTATCCCCGGGGCGCGAGCCGTGCGGACGTGGCGGCTGGCCCAACACCTGATGAAACTCGGCGATCAGGTGCCGGTCGGACCGGGAACGCCACGGTGTACCGTCGCGGCGTCGGCGCTGTACGCGGCGGATCGGCTGCTCTCGCGCAAGCATCTCACCCAGGAGCAGGTCGCCGTGGCGGCGAGCACGATCGTACCGACGTCCCGAAACCGGATCGCGCGGTACAGTCGGGAGCTCGTCGACGCCTACAAGGACAAACACGGCACCGACGACCCAGGTGTCGGCCTCGAGGCGGAACGGGACACCCTGCGCTGAGCGGGGCACTCCCCCGTTTTTATGGCGACCACCGCCCGTGGGCGCCCCTCCGCCCCACCCACCGCTCCGTGCTCGCTCCCTGCGGTCGCTGCGCGCGCAGCCACCACCTCACTAACACCTGTATAGAGTCTCATCAAGGGGATGGAGACAGTGTGTGGTTTGTCGCATCCAAGAGGAACGGAGTGAGAAACGAATGAACGCTGTCCCATCGTACACGGTCGATAGAGAGACCGCAGCGACGCTCCGCGAATGGCTGTTCGAGCACGCTGTCGAGAAACACGGCGAGTCCGAGATATCTGAGCCACTCGCCGAACTGGCCGCTGCCATCGACGGCGTGCTCTACGAGCAGGCAGAGGCCGTCGAACTCGGTGCATGGGCACAGACGGATCCTCTGGGTCACCGAGACACATCACACGTCGACGGGAGCTCAGTCGAAGAGCCCCGATCAGATGACGCACGCGACCCAGCCGAGTCTGCTGCTCTCGATATTGGCTTCAGTAAGCCAGAGCGCATCTACGACACGCTTCCCGATTCGGCCTGGCAGCTCGATCACGATCAGTCCACGACGAACCGCGAGCGAGCGCGGACAGCAGCGTCTCACGGCAAGGCGACACCGGCATCGAACTCCCATACACCACAGCAACACCACCGTCCGTCAGTCCGGTATCGCACCGCGTACGAGTGCTCCGTGTGTAGCAGCGTTCGCGAGTTAGAAACCACGCTTCGAGTCTGTGCGTTCGTCGACGAGTGTCCCAGCTGCGGAGCGGTCGCTCGATTTACTGCGGGCGGGATTCCCACGCCGCTCAGAAAAGACTGATCGCAACGCGTCGGTTACAGATCGCGCGGCTGGACCGTCTTCCGTTCGTTCGCCTCAGCTCGTCGTGCAGCGTCATCGAGGAGTTCGGCAACTTCGTCGTCCAGCGCCTCGTAGAAGTCTGCGGAGACGTTGGTGTCATCGAGTGCGTCCTTCACGGCCGATTTAACAATCAGGTCTGCCATAGGCCCCAGTTCAGCCATCGCTCACATAAACGTAGATATTCTTCCCCGGATTGTCGTCGCTCTTCGGGAATTACGAAGAATAAGAGGCTGAATGCGGCCCGTATCTTACCAAACATTAGAGGGGATACTGCGCAGTAGTGTTTGGTAAGGTTTTCTCGAAAGTTCGAATAGCTATCCTCGTGAGGACGGTCGTTTACGGCGGACGAAGATCGCGCCATCGGACATCAACTTCCGTGCCATCCTCCAGTTGGACGCGGTACAGCATCGTGTCGCGAACGTCGCCCGTGACCTCGCCGGCGTCGTCTTCCAGGATCGCAGTGATCTCGCCCCGACTGCCGTGGAGACGGTCATGGTCTGGATCCGTCTCGTCAGGGATATCAATACGAACGGCATCACCAATCTCGAATCGTCGGGTCATCCGCTTTGGTATCTATTCTCTGGTGAGCAGTCAGATAGAGATGTGGATTTCTGCTACCGTCTACTCAACGTCGACACGACTAGCGATGAGCCCGGTTGGAAGACAAAACACCAAGTCACATATGATAAACAACTCTATGATCACCCACTACAGGAGTAATCTTTATGGTATTGCCATTCAACGTGTACAGATGCAATGGCATCCAGCGCATCTAACGGCGGTACGCACGCGCACCACATCCGATCGAACCTCGACGGTCTCGAGGACCTCTTCACCTTCCTGGTGGCGGTTCCCGAGGCTCTCGAAGACCAAAACGCCCGCATCGAGGGACTCGACGAACGGATCGAGGAAGGACTCGAAACGGTCGAGGACCTCGAGCGTGCGTACGAGTCGCTCCTCGCGAACCTCCAGGAGGCAGAGGCGGAACTCGACGAGCAGCAGGCAGAGGTCGAAGCACTCCGAGAGGAGGTCGACGGCCTTCGCGACGACCTCGACGCTCTTCGAGGTCTGTTTTCGGGCCGCGTCCTCGACAAGGAGGACGCCCACGTCAACGCCCAGAAACGGGACGCCACCGACATCGTCGACGTCGGTGACACCCGTACGGTCGTCGTCGACGACACCAACTACGACGACCCGCGCGATCCGACGGCGATCGCCCGCATCGAAGGGCTCGTGACGTTCGTGGCCGCGCCCGAGAAGGACCTGACCGAGGGCGACGAGGTCGAGGTTCGCATCTCCGACGTCGGCGAGAACCACGCCCACGCCGTCCGCATCGAGGGATAATCAGGCCGCTCAACAGCCGGTACGTGCCGCCGTAGCCGCTGGCTGACCTACGACCACACCAACCATCTATGCCATCACCGGCCACACTCCTCACACCACGTGAGGGACGTACCCAAACCGACATCCTCGGCGAGTTAGCCCGTGCGCAATTCGACGAGGGGGAGCAGCTCCGCCAGCGGGAACTGGTGGACCGACTACCGCACAGCAAGGGTGCCGTATCGAACAACGTCGGGAAACTCGCCGATACCGGTCTCGTCGTACAAGAGGACCACCGCTACCGCATCGACGAGGCCGCACTGCTGGACCTGTACCGCGAGCACGTCGATATGTACCTTGCCCGCGAGCGCGCAGACGGGCCATTCGACGACGAACTCGACGCGGTCAACGACCAGCGCACCGAAACCAAGCGACAGCTCCCCGATCTCTTCGCGGAGAACGAGCTGCTGGTTTCGGTGCTCGCCACGGCGTTCATCGACTCGACGAGAGCTAGCCACCTCCGGACGGTCCCCGACGTGTGCCATCATGCCGATGAACTCGTCCAACACGCGGCCGCCCGCATCGTGACGAGCGAGACGTTCAGCGAGGATGCCATTCACAACGCTGACGTCCGGACACTCCTCCGGCTCGCCGTCGTTCTCGATCGGACCCGCAACGGGCTTGCCCGGCTGGCTGCCCTTGAGGACGTCCTCGAGGAGTACATGCCAGGCAACCCGCCCGCACAGATCATGCTAACCGCCCTCAACGAAGATTCCACACAATGAGTTCCGACACCACCCCAACCCTCGACGATCTGGATCGCTACCTGTTCAAGTGCGCCGACATCATCCGCAACACCGTCGACAAGACCGACTACAAGGATTACATCCTGCCGTTGGTCTTCTACAAAACCATCAGTGACACCTACCAGGACAACTACGAGGAGCTCCTCGAAGAGTACGACGACCCCGAGATCGCGAGTGACGAGGCGTTCCACGACTTCGTCGTCCCCGAGGAGTACCGCTGGGAGGAACTGCGCAAGCAGAACGAGCGCGTCGACGAGTTCATCAACGACGCGTTCAGCGCGCTCGAACGCGAAAACGAGCCGACCCTCGACGGCGTCTTCCGTGCGGACTTCCGTCGTGCAGACGCGCTCACGGACACCAAACTCGCGAACCTCGTCGAGCACCTGAGTACCTACAACCTCAGTACCCACCGCGTCCCGCCGGACCTGCTGGGGGAGGCGTACATGGACCTCGTTCGGCACTTCGCCGACGAAGAAGGCCGCGACGGTGGGGAGTTCTTCACGCCGCCACACATCACCGACCTGATGGTGCGGCTGCTCGGGCCGTACACGGACGGCGCCGAGATCCACGACCCCACAGCCGGCTCGGGCGGGATGCTCGTCCGTGCGGCCCGATACGCCGCGGAGGATCCCGACAGCGGCGACCCCGACGGGTTCCGACTGACGGGACAGGAGGTGAACCCCGACATCGCCGCCATCGCTCGGATGAACCTGTTCATCAATGGGTTCAGTGAAGACGGCGAAATCCGACGTGAGGACTCCCTCAGCAGTCCGCAGTTCACTGAGGACGGCCGACTGGAGACGTTCGACTACGTCCTTGCGAACTTCCCGTTCTCGGCGGACTGGGACAAGGACGGCCTCCGAGATGACAAGTACGGTCGCTTCAGCTGGGCCGAGGACGGCAAGCTCCCGCGAGCCGACCGCGGTGACTACGCGTTCATCATGCACAAGATCGCCCAGCTCAACGAGACTGGGCGTGCCGCCATCGTCATCCCCCACGGCGTGCTGTTCCGTCGGCACGAGTCGAAGTTCCGCAAGCCGATGCTCTCGCCCGACGGGGACGGGATTCCCGGTGTCGACCACGAGATTGTCGAAGCCGTCATCGGGCTCCCAGCGAATCTCTTCCAGAATAACTCCATCCCGTCGGCCATCCTCGTGTTAAACAAGGACAAGCCCGTCGAGCGGCAGGGGCAGGTGCTGTTCCTCCACGCCGGCGACAACTACGTCGAGCAGTTCTACCGGGAGCTCAGCAACCAGAGCGAGCTCACCGAGCAGGGGCTCGATCACATCGTCGAGAACTTCCGGTCCTGGGACACCGAGGAGCGGGTGAGCCGCGTCGTCGACGTCGAGGAGATCGCAGCCAACGACTACAACCTCAACATCGCGCTCTACGTCGACACGACCGAGCCACGGGAGGAGATAGACGTCGCCGAGGAGTTGTCGGCACTACACGACCTCAGAGCGGAGCGTGACGACCTCGAGGCGCGGATGGACCAGCACATGGAGGTGCTCGGCTATGAGTGATCAGAGCGACCTCGAGCAGTTCGCGAGCGCCGACAGCGGCGGCGAGCGCCAGCCTGCGGAACCCGAGTCGGAAGATCCTGATCCGGAGGAGCACGGAACGGCCCGTTTCCCCTCACTCCCGGCCGACTGGGAGATCAAGCGTCTCGACGAGATAGCGACGGTGCAGGGCGGGAGTACCCCGTCGACGGACGAAGACGAGTACTGGGGTGGCGACATCCCGTGGGCGACGCCGACGGATCTGACGGAGCTGCAGGGCAACACCATCAGTGACACCGAGGACAAGATCACGGAGGCCGGGCTCGAATCCACGTCGACGCACGTGCTGCCGCCGTACTCGGTCCTCCTGACGTCGCGTGCGTCAATCGGGAAGTGTGCGGTCAACACCGTCCCGATAGCGACGAATCAGGGCTTCCAGAGTCTCATCCCCGGGGAAGAGGTGAACACCTGGTACCTCTACTACGTCATCACCGAGATGGCCCCGTACCTGGAGAGTCTTGGGGCGGGGAGCACCTTCTCAGAGATCAGCAAGCGGGAAGTCCAGCGTGTGCAGATTCCCGTGCCGCCGATGGAGGAGCAGCTGCGGATTGCGGGGATCCTCTACGACACAGATCAGGGTATTTTCAACACACAGAGCATGCTCGATGAGCAAGAAGTCATCCGGAAAGGGGTCGTTCGCGAAGTCCTGACCGAAGGAACCCGTGAACACCAAGACTTCACCGAAAAGCAGTTTGGATCTATCCCCTCTGATTGGCCGGTTGTTCGGTTAGGAGAGGTTCTAACGGACTCAAGGTATGGAACTGATGAAAAGTCCCACAGCGACGGTGAGGGATATCCCACTTTGAGGATTCCCAACGTCGTTCAACGTCGGATTACAGAAGACGATATAAAATATACAGAGTTGAGCGACTCTGCTGTTGAGAAATTAGCGCTTCAAGAAGGTGATCTCCTCATCGTGCGTACCAACGGTAACCCCGACTACGCAGGGCGCTGTGCCGTATTTGAGGAACGAGACGAGACGTACGTGTTCGCATCGTACCTGATTCGTCTCCGGTTCGATGAGGACCGTGTCCATCCCAAATATGTCCGAGAGTTTCTCAACTCTAGCTTAGGCCGTGTAGAAATGAATGGGTGGATTCGGACCTCTGCAGGCAACTACAACCTGAGTATCGGGGGTATTGAAAAAATAGAGATTCCACTACCACCTTTAGAAGAGCAACGCGAGATCGTCGAGATAGTGGAAACTCTCGATGAAAATAAAGAGAGTACCCGTGAATATAAAAATCGGATTTCGAACCTGAAAGAAGGCATTTCACGGCGCTTGGTCTCAGGAGACGTTCGGATACATAGCGAAGTAGACATCCCTGATGAGGTGCGTGTCGATGTCTAAGTTACCGAGCGAGGCTGGCTACCAGCACGATGTCCTCGGGTGGCTCGAGGAACTCGGTTGGGAAGTTTATGGTCTCGACGGTGAGTACGGGGGCTCTCGCTTGGATCGCGAGTACAACCGTACTGACAAGCGGGAAGTCATCTACTGGGACCTCCTGAGCGAGTGGCTCGTCGAGAGTGAGATCAACCCCGAGATAACCGAAGACAACGTCGACGAAGTGCTGAACTCTCTCCAGCGGGACCTCAACCATGACACGCTCGTCACCGGGAACCGAGACTTCCACGAAGTGCTCACGACGGGCAAGAAGTTCACGCTCCGCGCCGAGGGATTCGTTACGGACCGCGACGAGGACGGCGACGTCGACGTCATCTACGTCGACCTCATCGACTTCGAGAACCTGGAGAACAATCGGTTCGTCGCGGCCGACGAGTTCCAGGTCGACGGGCCGAACGGGCGGATCCGTCCCGACGTGAACCTGTTCGTGAACGGCATCCCCCTCGTGACGATGGAGCTGAAATCCATCGCGGAAGACAACGACTTCTACGACGCGATCCGAGACCTGCGGAACTACGAGGAGAAGCGGTCGCGGCTGTTCGTCCCCGGCCTGTTCAACGTCGCTGCCGACCAGGGCGAGTATCGCTACGCCGCTGTCGGCGCGCCGCAGCGGCTCTATATGCCGTGGCGGAACGCCCCCGAGCAGTACGCCGTCGAGGACAACGAACCGAAGCAGGCTATCCGGGCGATGTGCAACCGCGAGACGTTGCTCAACCTGCTGAAAAACTACGTCTTCCACGAGCGCCAGCCCGGTGGCGACGCCCGGATCATCCCCCGGTACATGCAGTACTACGCCGTCGAGGAGATCTTCGATCTCATCCGGACGACGGACCACAAGCGAGGACTGATCTGGCACACGCAGGGGAGCGGCAAGTCGTTCACGATGCTGTTTGCCGCCAGGAACCTGATCCAGGGGGCGACGCTCGGCGATCGTGCCCCAGTCCTCGACAACCCGCAGGTTCTCGTCGTCGTCGACACGGACGACCTCGAGTCTCAGATGGAAAACCAGCTGAACGCGCTGAATTTCGACCGGTTCGATGTCGCCCGGTCGGGCGCGCACCTCCAGCGCCTCCTCGAGGAGGGCCGGAGTACGCTGGTGCTGACGACGATCCAGAAGTTCGGCAACGTCGACAGCGACGTCCAGGGGAACGACGAGACGGTCATCATGTCGGACGAGGCCCACCGCTACATGGAGAAGGACCTCGGGACGAAGCTCAACGCCGCCCTTCCAGACGCGTATCACTTCGGCTTCACCGGGACGCCGGTCCGTGAAGGCGACCGCGATACCTTCCGCAACTACGAGATCCCCGACAGCGAGACCCCCTACCTCCACCGGTACTCGATCAAGGACGGGATCGACGACGGGTTGATCCTCCCCGTCCACTTCGACATCCACGAGATCGACTGGGACATCGATAGGGCGGGCCTCAACCAGGCGTTCGACGCCGAGTTCGACCATCTGGACCTCGACGAGAAACGCGAACTCATCCAGGAGTACGTCACCCAGACCGAAATCGCTGAACTCCGGTCGCGGGTGTCGGCCGTCGCCCGCTCCATCGACGAGCACTACCGCGGCGTCGAGGAGAACGGCTGGAAGGGGATGGTGGTGACGCCGAGCCGGAAAGCAGCAGCACTGTACGGCGAGGAACTGCTGAAGTACCGGGATCCGGAGGAGGTCGAGGTTCTCTACACGTCGAACGACCCCGGCGCAGGCGACGAGTCCGGACCCGGTGACAAGAAGCTCATCAGCCAGTTCCACACCACCCCCGAGGAGCGGAGCGACATCATTCGCCGATTCAAAGACCCCGATGAGAACCCGAAGCTCGTCGTTGTCTGTGATATGCTGCTGACGGGGTTCGATGCGCCGGCTGTGAAGGCTATGTACCTCGATCGGAACCTGAAAAACCACAAGCTGCTCCAGGCCATCGCCCGGACGAACCGGCCGGCCGAGCAGAAGAACAACGGCCTCATCGTGGACTATCAGGGCGTCTTCCGGAACCTGGACGAGGCCTTCGAGTACGACGACGAGGAGGTCAAGGAGATGGCCGCGCAGCCGCGCGGCGAACTCTTCGAGAAGCTCGAGCGGAAGATCGACGACCTGCTCAGCCTGTTCGAGGGGATCGAGCGTGACGACGGCCAGGAAACCCTGCTGGAGTGTCTCTCTCGCGTCAGCTCCCATCCCGAGAAACGGGATTTCAAGCAGGGGTTCCGTGAGGTGCGTGATCTCTACGAGACGCTCGAACCCGACCCCGACCTCGAAAAGAAGGGGATCCGCGACGAGTACCGGTGGCTCCTGACGATCTACATCGCCTTCCGCCGGAACAACAACCGGGACGAGTCGCCGGAGGACGAATTCCGTGCCCAGACCCAGAAGATCCTCCAGGAGAACGTCGACGTCACCGATATCAAACGTGAGTTCCCGATCTACGAGCTCAACGGCGAGGACCTCGAAGCGATGCTTGACCTCCCCTCGATGGGTGCGAAAGCCAACGCAATCGAGCACGCGACCCAGGCGCATCTCCAGCCGCGTGTCGACAGCAATCCGCAGTACGAGGAGTTCGGAAAGCGGGTCGAGCGGATCATCACCAAGCGACAGAACGGGTCGATCACGGATCCCGAGGCAGTCGAACGGCTCACCGAAGTGAGCAACGAGATCCTCGAGTTCGAAGAAGAGCTGTCCGAGCAGGGGCTCAGCGACGCCAGCTATGCGATCTACCTGACGCTGGACGAGGAGTACGGCGACGTCATCGCCGACGAAGAGACGGCCAAAGACGTCGCACAGGACCTCTGGGAAGGCTTCGAAGAGGAGATACAGACCGACTTCGAGGGCTGGGAAACGCGCGACAGCACCCGGAAGGCCATCCGGAAGATGGTCATTCAGCGGTTGATCAAGACCCACGGGCTCAGTTCCCTCGCGAAGGACGACGAGTTCCTGGAGGAGACGATCGGATATCTCACCGAGAATGCGGAGTAACGATGCCTGCTATCCACGTCTTCGACGAAACCATTCAGTACGACATCATCGAGAGCGACGACGCCACAGAGCCGCGGATCGACGTCGACATCCACGGCGTGCGGATCATTCTCCCTGTAGGATCGGAGATCGAAGCCGAGACCGTCGCCGACGAGAATGCTCAGTGGATCTTGGACAAGTGGCGTGAATACGAAACCCATCGACAGCGCGCCCCAGCGCGGTTGTTCGAAGAGGGTGAGACATTCCCGTACCTCGGTGACGAGCGCCGGCTCTCGATTGAGACAACTGATCGAGCTCGAATAACGCCAACGACCTTTGTGCTGCCGGCGACAGCGGTCGACGAACGAGGAATCAAAGACGTTCTCGAGGAGCTGTATCGGCGCGAGGCACGGGAGTACTTTCAAGCCCGCATCGACCACTACGCCGCCGAGATGGATGTCGACCCCGGACGTCTTGAACTCCGAAACCAGCGAACGCGATGGGCTAGCTGTTCTGTCCAGCGCACACTGAGTTTCAATTGGCGCTTAGTGATGGCTCCACCCGACGTGATCGACTACGTCGTCATTCATGAACTCGCACATCTTCGCGAGCGGAACCACACCCGTCGCTTCTGGCAGCTGGTTCGACAGTACGACCCGGACTACGAGCAACACGTCGAGTGGCTCAAAGAGAACAGTGTACGGCTGATTTTCACCGAAGAGGACCTCTAACCAAGGGATTCTGTGAGATGGTCGATGGCCTCCTGAGCGGTACGCTTACTCATCGTTCCGCCGATGATGATCTTCCCGCTGGAGAAAATGAGAAGCGTCACCTCGAAGGCGGGAGGTTTGTAGATGAGCGCCGGGAACTGTTCCGGTTCGTATTCGGTGTGTTCGAGCCCGAGTTCGATCATTAGCCGTTCCAAATCAATAGACTGGTCCAGATTCTCCATGAAGACGGCCGTTCGTTGCTCGAACGAGTATTCAGGGACCTCTAGGCCGATTTCCGCAAATACCTCTTGCAGCCGGCCCTCCGCTTTCTCAAGAGCCGCTTCGTTTTCGGCACCGCGAATCTGGAAGCTTCCACTGCGGTAGAACAGATAGGCAACACCCTCTGGCTCTAAGCGAACCGTGATCATCCCGGAGTCGCTGTAGCCAGGGTTTATATCGTACTCAACCGCCTCCCGTAGAGCGTCGACGAACACATCGAGATCCAGCTCGCGACCGAGCGAGCCCGATCCCATCGTACTAACTATCTCCATCAGCCAGTGCTGTCACCTACTTCACCCACCGACTGCTTATGTATTGTTGAATCACGAAGTGGCCCCAGAGGACAGAAACGGCACAGCCGTGACTCTAGCTTACCTAACATTAGTCGCTGTCTCGGATACAGCTGTTTGGTAAGACAGTCAGTGAAGAGCCGATCCATATCGCACTTCGAGAGGGCCCATTCAGACGACGGCTTGAATCCGTTCGACGAGATCGTCGACCGCTTCCGAGACGGCCTTCAGATCGGTGAGCCCGGTACACAGGAGTTTCCCGCTCGCGAAGACGAGGATCACGTGGTCCGTCCCACGATACATCAGTGCTGGGAACTGCTCCGGTTCGTACTCGACGGCGTCCATCCCCAGCTCAAGGGTGAGTAGTTCCAGCGGAATCGGCGAGCCAAGGTCGCTCGTCGCCACGATATTGCTGATTTCAGCTGCCGGCTCATACTCGAAATCCAGCAGCTCACGCATAACCGCATTCACACGGTCGACCATCGTTTCGAAGTGTTCGATGGATCGACAGCCAGCGATCGAACAGCGCCCGGTCCGATAGAAGGCGACGTACGTGTCGTCGGGGGCAAAGCGCGTCTGTAACCAGTGGTTGTCGGCCGGTTCGTAGGTGACATCCGTGATTTCGTCCCGCTCGTCGAACGTCTCAGCAAGCGCCGCGAGGTCGAGTTCCTGCTGATAGGTGATCATCCCGACGACGTTGGCGACCTCGAGCTCCGTCACTACCTCGTCGTAGACCGCACCAGGGGAAAAGTCCGACTGATGACGCTCGTACGAACGAATTCACCGGGGCGACTGCGAAACCCGAGTGAGACGCCGAGGCTGCAACGAATCAATCCCCCTAATTCATGAATTCCTCGAAGGTTTCGGGAACCTCCTCGTCCTCGGTCTGTTCTTCGTAGTCAAGCGAGTCGGCTTTGAGAATTCCCAGAAAGACAGGTCCTTCATCGGTGACGGTGATCATGTGGTCGGCACCATTGATGATGATGCGACCGCCGCCGCGAAGGCGGTGGACGTACTCAGCCACTTCTTCGACTTCCGGGGTCGTGATATACTGACGGCCATCGGCTGTGTCGCGAAACGGGCACCCCTGAGTGTCGACGCTCACAGTCCGCCCACGACGAGGACCCTCATATGGATCCCCACGTTCGAGGTCGGCCGGATCGGGAATCTCCGGTTGTTGATACGCAGAGATGTCCGGTTCGTGCTCCTTCGAAGGGCCCTCCAGTTCGCCTTTGATGATTTCGTCGCTGGTCTCCCACTTGTAGTAGTGATGGGTCCCGCCGATTTCGGCTTCCCAGTCAACTTCCTCGAAGATTCGTTCGTCAACTGTATCCTGGGCATAGAGCACGTACAGCGTCGAGGGCTTGTCCGGATCGTGGCCGGTTCGCAGGATGCGCCCGAGGGTCTGGATGCGATCACGGACGTTTCCAGACGAGACACGAATGATCCCGACGTCTGCCGAGGGGACGTCAACCCCTTCCTTGAGAGCCTGGACACTCAGCATCACGTTCGCAAATCCTTCGTCCCGGAACCATTCGATCCCCCACTCGTTCCACTCCGAATTGCGGTGCCCGGAGTGGTACATCACGGGTGCGTAATCGCGACGGAAAAACAGGTTTTCGAGGTCGCGATTGATATCGTCGAGTTCGTCCTCGTACTGCTGGTAGAGACTCGCCCGTTCGCTCTCCTTCGAGCCATACTTGCCCGTTTGGGTCTTCTCATCCCGCTGATCATACGGGGCGACCATCTGCTCCAGGTGTTTGATTCGTTCCTGGAATACGATCGTCTTCTTGTCCTCTTCGATTGCGTCCTCGAGGAGACGGTGCGTGATCGCTTGTCGGGAAACCGCCTCGGCGATCAACTCACGCCGCCGTTTCGTGTACTCGAAGAAGTCGGCGATCGCCGGCGTCGGTGAGTCCGTCGACTCGCGAATCGTCTGTAGATTCTGTGAATAGTTTCCCCGCAATTCGGCGAGTCGGTGGCCGTAGCGCGCTTCGATATCCCGAACAGCGGATGACACCTTCTTCGAGAACTGTTCGTAGGTGTGACGTTCGGCCGGCGTTAGCTCGAAACCGACGTAGTTGATGGTGAACTCGGAAATGAGGCCGCGGTCAACACCCTCGTCGTAACTCAGCCTGTAGAAAAGCGAGCCCAAGTTCTCAAGGAGGAACTCGTCGTCGTCGGTGAGTTCGTCGTTCTCCGGATCGATCGTCGACAGCGGTGTCGCAGACAGCCCCATCGTCGCGGTGTTGGGATATTCGAGTACTTTCGAGTGGACATCCCCCGTATACCGGTGGCACTCATCGGCGACCAAGAGGTGCTCATCAGTATCGGCAGCGTCGAGCGACTGGGCCAAGAAATCGTCCTTGACAGCGGAGTTGACGATGCTCACGATGATACGACGGTCACTATGATCGTCTTTGTGACCTCCTCCCGCCCAGCCGATTTCCGACGGAGGGACGTTCAATTTCTCGAGGAACTCGCGGAGCCACTGGTGCATCAACACCTTCGTCGGCACAACAACCGTGACGACGCCGTCGGGATGCTTGTCCAGCCACTCGTCGATTGCACCAAGCGCCATCACCGTTTTACCGGCCCCTGTCACCACCTGCGCGATGCCGCGTTCAGATGGGCTGGCCTCGTTGTCGAACCACGCGTGTATCGCCTCAGACTGCCAGTCGTAAAGCGAAAATCCAGCGGGGAACGTGTACGGTTCTCTCTCCTCGTCAAACGCATTTCTAATGTCCCGGCGGGAGATACCGGGGCTCGCCGCTGAGAGGAGGTCCTTGGCTTCCGCCTCGGTCTCGGCAGCGAGGATGTCCTCGAGTGTCTCGGCATAGAGTCCAGCGAGATCGCGGCCGTCGATATCATCGAATTTCGCTTTGATTTGCTTTCTTATGCTCTTCCGATCCCGTTCATCCTCCTGGTATTCTTCAGACAGATGAATCTGGGGATGAGCTACGTCGCTCTCACGCGACGTCTCACGAACATAGTCGTCGAGGAAGCGGTTGTACAGGCTGCGGTGCCGGCCCCACCCACCGGACTCCCGGTACATGTAGTACTTTACGAGCGCCTGTTTGATGTCAGCAGCTGGAACATCGAACGTCGGCCCCCGATGATGGATCCACCGTTCGAGGTTGTGGAAGATGTCGACATCCCGCCACCGACTCTCGTAAGTGCTCGATCTGGAGCCAGGAACGTAGCCGTCGTCGGTTTCCCGGAGCGCACCGAGCTGTGTCAACAGTTCCGGATAGCCGCGTATCCCAGCATCGTTGTACTCGTATCCAAACTCGTCGGTCAGCCGTTCACGAATCTCCCCGGCTTGTAACGGCCGATCAGCGTGTCGAACGACGTAATGCGCATCTCGGAGCCCTTCAATTCCTTCCGGATAATTGCCTTGGAGAACCCAGCTCTGTTTGATGCCACGCCAGAGGAACTCCGCATACTCGATGTCGCTGTCGTGGAACCGGCGCGCGAACTCCCAGACGGTGATCTTATCGTCGCGTTCTCTGAGGACACCCATCTGGATGAACGTGGACAGTGTTCGTTCGATATAACTCGGCGAATACCGGCTCCCGTCGGGTTTGCGCAAGCGCTCACGACAGCGCTCCTCGAACTGATCTCGAGTGAATTCGTTGTCGTTCTCGATAGCGATCTCTACCAGTGTCGGAACCCATTCCGGTCCGCGTTCAATCCCGAAGATCGGTGTTGGAAAACGCCGTCCCATGATGTTAGTCGACAGTCATTATTTGAGGGTGCGCTACTGATCCGGGTCCATCGCACTGTCTCCGAAGTAGCTGTTGTCAGTGACCACTGGTTTCGGAACGATCCCTCCGTCGAACTGTGAAATATGACCGAGATACACGGGGAGGAGACCGTTCGCAGCGGCCTCACTCTCAGTACGGTTCAGTCGACGAGTTACAAGTCGGCGTTCAGCATTCGACGCCGTTCGTTCCCACTCGTCGAAAGCGTCGCGGATCCGTCCCCGTTCGCTTGAGGGGACTGTATCGCGATCGACATTCCCCCAGATGTGACCGTGTTCGTTAATATAAATCCGCCCGCCTTCTGGACGGAGAGATTTGTACGCCGCAACAAGTTCCGGATGATCAAAGGCCGATTCAAAGCGGTAGTCCTGCCAGCTCCAACGGAGCACATCGTCTGTACAAACCGCCCAGGTCTCGCCGTGATTGAACGGGAGGCCCGTCCAGATTTCTACGGCGTTCGTGTTGCTGGGCGGCGTAGGATCGTTGGAGATCTCCTCGAAATCAAAGTCGCCATCGAGCTTGCCGACATAAACGGGGATATGACCACGGTTAGCACGGGCCTGCGAAGTCCGTTGATACTGGCCAGCTGGGACTTTTGTGAGCACTTCCCCGGTAGCGGTCAGCCGAAAGCTCCCACGCCCGTTGGTTTTCCCGAGTTCGGTGAGGGCAGTTTTGAGTCCGCGCGGCCGTTCGGTCATCGCCTGGATGTCGCCCATGTGACTCCACTGGGCCACATCACCGAACTTCCGGGACGAAACGAGACTGTATTTCGAACCGCGATATGCGGAGGGCCACGGATGCCCCGGCTCAACCGTCAGCTGTCGCCGGTTGACGGTCGGGACCTGGGTCGGCTCCTGTCTGAGCGACCCGTTTCCATCGGCGCTCATCGTGATCCCTCTCCTCGATCGTCGCGGCGGTGGTCGTCTTCCGAGAGGTCGCTCTCCTCGTAGGATCCCATCGCGGCGACCCAGGCCTCTAACGAGGCTTCCTCCTGTTCGGAGAGCGGATCGGTCAGCCGGGTCGGCTCCTCGACTTCGATCGGCCGCTCGTCAGCGGAGAGATGGCCAACGTAGACGGGGACCATATCGACGTTGCCGCGGTCGCGCCGAAGCTGGAGGAACCGTTTCACCGGGCGAGACAGCTCCCGGAATTGCGCTCGGATGTCGGGAGGCGTTTTCTCGTTGGGGATCTGCGTGACGACGTCACCACAGGGCGTGATCACGAACCGACCGCCGTTCATCCGAAGCCGTTTCAGCTCGTCGGTGATCTCCCGGGGCAACGTATCGGCAAATGAGTGCCGAAGCTTCGTTTCGCCGTCCTGCCACCAGAACCGCTCGCCACTGAACGAGTACGTCGCTCCATCATAGACGCTCTTCCAGAGGTCGCCGGGATCGAGTCCGTTCGGACTGATCGGGACGGCGTGCCCCGGTTCATCACGGGGAACGAGTCGACCATCGAGGTCCATTTGACCGACGTACACGGTCTTGTACGCGTCCGAACTGCCGTCTCCGGTCTCGATTCGCGTGATAACGGCTCCGCCTTCGGTCACCCGTAGCGCGCCGCCGCTCCGTTTCAGCTCAAGGAGCTCGGTGACGAGGCCGGATGGTACCGGCTCCAGGTCGAAACGGTCAGTTCCGTTATACGCCTGCCACCAGATGTCGCCGTCCTGGTTTATGCTCAGCCCGTAGCCACGATAGTGGAACGGCCACTCATCACCAGGACTCAGCGCGTCGATCGTCGATTCGGGAGTGGATGTCTCGTTATCGGCCATTGGTGTTAGTCTATTGAGGTTGTGTGGATTCCGTGTCGTTGGATCGGAACGTCTCGCCGGCAGCTGTTAGTTCATAGGCAATACCTCGCTGACCGACCTGGCTCCGGTCGACCAGCCCCAGCTCGTACATTCGACTCGTGAGGCCAGAGCGAATCGTCTCAGCCTGCGAATTCGACCACTCCGGATTCAGATAAGCCACCCGCTCGGTCAGCGACGTTGGCCGGTTGTCTCCCTCTTCGATTGCTTGAGCGACCTTTTGCATCGCCGTGTATTCTTCTTCTCGCACGCCCCGTACGTGCGAGATGTAGAACTCCTGCTCCTCCTGTGAGAGAGACGTGTCGGCGTCGACGCCGTCATCGAGAAGTGGGTTCGAGAGGCTTGCAAATTCCTGGCCAGCGTCCGTGAGCCCGATCTGCTGAGGGCTTTCTCGAACGATGTCGACGAAGGACAGGTGCGGTAGTGCCCCGGTTAATTCATCGTCGTGCTCGACGCGTCCAATGAAATGCGTCTCGAATCGATCCATCGATTTGTCGGGATCATCACCCGTGGGCAACGCGGCAGCGAGTTTCTCACCTCGTTTGCGCCCCGCTCGCTCGTCGTGTGTTGCGATTTCAGTCCCGATCTTCCGAGCCGTCCTCGCGGCGCGTCGCTGAAACGGCTGGAGATCAAGCCACGGACCGTCGGGGAGCCCCTCCTCGGACGAGTCCAGCAAAGCATTCGCTAATCCCCGAACGACCAGCTTGACGGGGAAAATACGATTGTACTGTCCCCAGAGAGGACCTTTGTCCAACCGCGACTCGTCGGGCGGTGCAACCGTCGGAATGTCGTCGTACTGGCGTCGAGCCAGCGACAGCGTTGTCTCGTTCGTCCGATCAGCCGGCGGAGCATCGTCAGACTGTCGCTCTTGCGCCTGTTCGTGAGTCGAATCGTCGGGCTGGGTGCCCTCAGGCGCTGCTTCTATTTCCGACTCTGGGTCTACAGAATTGAGGGCTTCGTCGAGTGATTTGACCTCCTGGGAAATCTCCTCCTCTTCGATCTGGATTTGATTCTCGATCGCCGTCCGAACGAACTCCTGCGGGTCATCGTAGTTGCCCGCAGCGACAGCGCGTTTCATCCGGCCGACGAGTGAATCGGGCACGTCTATTACGATATTCACCCTTTGTATCCCCTCGTACCCATTACCATATTCTATGAGTATTTATAGTTTTCGTGGGTCTGTATGGGTTTGTGTGAGTACGTAAGATGGCCCTTGATACTACCATTCCGGTGTGCCAGATGCTTTGCTACCTCTACCATTTCCGAGGCTTCTCCTGGAAATCCACCCGTTTCTTACCAAACATTAGCGGCGGGTACTGAACAGCAGTTTGGTAAGACACACCCAACACCAGATCGTTGAGGCCAAGCAATCAGAATGTGAATTGAAACTCCCCGCTGTCCATTATCGAATCGATGGCGTCTTCTCGAAGGTTGTCTCCAGCCCCTGTGATGCGTCGAGCACCCGGCGGGAACTCCCAGCCATTGCGCTTGTAGACGGCTAGGTAGTCGATCTCATCAGAACTGAACGTTTTCGAGTTCACGTACTGAGTACCCGGACGACGGAGTTGAACCGTCGTTTGCCGAGTTCGTTGCCGGACGTAGTGGAGAAGTCGCTCGGGAGACTCAAGGACCTCGGCAAGTACCTGCAGGTCATAGATATCGCAGACGTACGGAACAGGCGTAATATCGAGTATTTTCGCGAAGTCACGAGTCGCGATTGACCCATACGATTCTCCAAGTACAAGCCACCGATGTGCATCCTCAAGAGTGGAGGGTTCCAAGCAGATCGTCGTCCCATCCGACGTTTCGATCTCAGTAATCTGGCCGGATTGAACGCCCGTCACCAGCCGATCAGCCTGGTGGTACGCGTCTCCGATCCCTCGTTCGATGTCTTCCTTGATCGCGTCGATGCCCCCGAAGTTTCCTTTCCGAGTCTCCGCGCGGAGCTTCTTCCCCTTGCATTCGATTATGACGGGTTCATCGTCGTGGAGGATCAGTATATCACCCTCTACTTCCTCACCGTCGTACTCATAGGTGTAGTTCCGGATGATATCGTCTTTCGAGAAGACCTTCGAGAGACAGTCCCCAGTCCACTCCTCGAGCCAATCACCGAACCGTAGCTGAAATTCGCCCTGGTACTCCGAATCGATCAAATCGTAGTAGAAGGTGTTGGCGAGAGCATAGAGAACGGTACGGGGAAGCGGAAGCAGGAACTCATCACCAGTTCGAATGAACGGCGCTCGCTCTAGTGGATTCACATCTACCGGCGTGCGAAATCCGGAAGCAGTGCCCGGTTCGACGACCAGCCGTTCGAGGAAGTTCTGGAAACGTGGGCTGTCGTCGCACCAGTCCACAAGAGTCTCTTCGGACACCCAAACCGCCTCGTCCGTGAGTTCAATCGCTTTCTGAGAGAAATCTAGCAGTGACGGCGACCACCTCGCGACCTCCGTATCCTGTCCCTCTAATCTCGGTGTAATCCAATCCGTGAGTTCACGGGTATAGTAGACGGCATCCTCGATGGAAAAGCCGAGAAGTTCCTCCATCTCCTGCTCCCAGGGTTTGTATGCCCGGTACGCTTTTTCGAGCATCTGAAAACCATCTGCGTGACGCAGGGTCGTGAGTTCACGCCACACCATCCCGAAGTACGGATCCGCCATCGGTGAGTCGAGCGGAAGGTGTGAGCTACCCTGCCGAGCGTACCAGTTCTTGAGTTCGAGGAGATATGTCGCAATCTGCTCAAACGACTGTGGATCGGTCGTTTCAGTATCCGTCTCGAGGGTAATTCCGACGCCGAACTGGACGAGTCGTGGTGGGAGACCAGGATCTTGCTCCGGTGAGAGCTCTAGGCCAGTCGGGTTCGATGTTGCGCGACTTTGATCTCCGTGCCGCAATAGACTCATCCGAAGGAGATTGTGGACATAGAACTGTGTTAGCGTCCGGCGAGTCCCATTCGTGCGAATCGTCTGAAGGAGAGAAGAGATAATCTCATCGTGGTCGGAGTGGGCGAGGGAGTGATTCCCGCGTTGGAGTTTCTCATCTTGGCGATGGACTTCAGAGGAGTCGAGATGTTCAGGAGAATTCACAAAGGGAGGGTCCTCATTCACGTCCATTATCGACTGATTGAGATGGTAATCCGATAAACCAACGCTTCCTGCTCTTACCAAACAATTTGTGCTATTTTGTCCCCAAGATTTGGTAAGATATCGAGAGAACCTCGTCAGCCCAAGGATTGAGCAACAGGATTATGGCTGGGAGAGGTTCTCAAGCCGCTCGATGCCGTTGATTCCCCACTCAGATTTGTGCCCGTCTTCCTTCTTTTCCGCTCGGAGCGGAGTGACGAATGAATCCTTGGTAGCGGGTGTGATAAGCTCAAAAAAGTAGGTGTCAGCTTTCTGGTCGCCAGCTGGTGGTTGAACATCAATTCGAGTCGTCGGGTTCTCTGTTTCGCTGTCAGGGAGAGACAACGATAGCGAGACTTCAGTTTCAAACGGAGAGCTTGGTTGATACTGGTGCGTACTGAAGCTCCCGTCAAAATGGAATCGTACCTTGTCACCGGTTTCAATATCGCGAGCCACGGCAGCAGGGTCAGTTGAATTCGACATTTTGCTTGTGTAATGGTTCGCTGTGCGTAATTAAATCATCCTCTGTAGAAGCGCCGTGAAGACGAGATCCATACTCGAACGAATAGAATGACGTTCTGACTGAAGCCCCATCGGCCTACAGGTCATCTCAGTCCGGCTTCTGCCCGTTGAGCCAGACACCAAAGTAAGACGCGCCAGTCGTCTCCGGGGATGGGGATCTCGCTTATGGGGAGACGAAACAAGTTATCGACGTCGAGCAGTACTGACTGTCTCAGATTATTCTTCTGCGAAAGCCTTCTATCCAGCCAAATTGCGGATGAGCAATGTTGAAGCCCCGCTCGTTTTCATAGTCTATGTCTAAAGTGCAGGGATGAACGACTCACAAGACACGCAAAATATACGCCAAGGACTGTCCACCCGTGAGAGCCGACTTCTCTCACAACTCGCCGGCGCGGGCAACCAGATCATCTCCGTCGACGACATCGAGACGACCCTAGAGGTCGCCCCGAACACCGCCCGAGAGATCGCCTCCCGGCTCACTGAGAAAGGATGGCTGGACCGACTGTTCCCCGGTCGATACCTCATCATCCCGCTCGCGGCCGGTGAAGAGGGTCTGTATACGACGCACGAGTATCTCATCGCCTCGCACGTTGCCGAGCCCATGTACGTCGGCTACTACACCGCCCTTGACCACCACGGGCTGACCGAACAAGTGCCCCGGACGGTGTACGTCGTCACCCCCTCCCGGGCACAGAGTCGGGAGATCCACGGCGTCCCCTATCGCGTCGTGACGGTCACCAAGCGCAAATTCTTCGGCTATGAGCCGACGTCTATCGAGGGCACCACCGTGAACGTCGCAGACGTGGAAAAGACGCTCGTTGATTGTGCCGACCACTCCGAGTTCGGTGGTGGAACCCGGGAACTCGCACAGGCGATGGTCGCCGCGGACGATCGGGACTGTTCGTGGACGACGGTCGGTGAGTACCTCCAGCGACTCGACAATGGCGCTGCGACCAAGCGGATCGTCTACCTGGCAGACCAGCTGGGTATCGACCTCCCGACGCGTGAGACGCTCCTCGAGTCATTCACAAGTGGGTACTCGCTGCTCGACCCAACGCGAGGCAAGCAGGGAAGTTACGACAGAGAGTATCGCCTCCGAATCAACGTCGACTGGGAGAGACTCGATTCGATGGAATCCTGATGCCAGGGCGGTCCGAAAGGTAGCGTGAATTAAGATGCTCCTCCAAGTACAGCGAATCAGGTAGATGGGTCACGTCTATTATCACCATCCGGGCGACAATCAGTTCTCTCTTGATTTTGTCCACGAGGCTCCATCAGAAATCGTTGCCAGGATTGTCGAGTACGACGATGACGTGGCGGTGAAGGTTCGCAAGTACGATCTTGACAGCGAGTTCTTCGGTATCTATACGTCTCGCGTCAGTGGTGGGGACGTCGGCGATCTCGAATTCGATCTTGGCGAAGCACTCTCAGAGATGGGTGCTGATAACGGTACCATCGTTGCCCGGCTCCTCGAGATCTATCAAGCGCTCATAGCCCAGAACGAGGAAGAAGAAGGAGTTCCTGTTGAAGCGTACAAGAACATCGACATCGATGCACTCCCAGACGCGCTAAACCGGGTGTCGTGGGAGGGTAACGCGACTGATGTTGCAGGCCGTCTCGCCTCAAATCTCATTCTCAAACACGCGCTTCCGAATGCGAACCATCGGACTGCTGTTGCCCTGGTTCAGTTCTACCTCCGTCGGATTGCTCCCGATTTCTCGATGCCAGAGACCTCCGTGGAAATCGACTCAGAGACATACGACTGGCGGGAGTGGGTAAACGAATATATTAACGAGTCAAAGCGTCTCTTGACGGTTCGTCGGAAGAATGTGCTCCTCAAACATCTCTCTGATTTCGGAGCGACAACGCTTGAACGGAAACACGAGGTCCAGATTGACCTGACGGCATACGAGTTGGATATGTATCCCGCAGAAGCGAAAACAGTCTACGCAACAGCGCACGAGGAGCTCTGGATCGAATTCGTCGAAGAGGCGGTTGAACGCACCGACAACCCCGAGCTGATGGACACCCCCGGACTATCTAAAGCGGAGTTCGCAGAGAAAATTCGGACCCTCGAGTAAGCGGCGTGCGCTAGTCTTGGAGCGTCGCGACTGTGCGGCCCGTCTCCTCGGCTTCTTCGCTCCGCGACATCCCGTATGTTGCGAGAGCCTCTTCAACCGCGTCGTCCAGACTCATCGGTCAAACAAATCTTGGCTCTGCCGACGGATAAAGTCTCGCACGATTTGCGTATCTACCTATGTACGCTCGGTTTCACGGTAGGCAACGTCAAGATCGAGATCCTCGTACATCCGGTCAAGCATCGCGAGCGCCGACTGGAACTGAGCGTAGTTCTCGCGCATATACTCGATTGTCTCTGCTCTCGGGATCACTGGGTACCCCTCGACGTGCTCGATGTCGAGTGACGCACGTGACTCGAGGACGATCTGCAGCGGTCCGTCCAACTCGTCTCGGGGCTGTCGCTCGAATGCGGTGGGGAGGTCGAAGGACTCGAAAAACGCCTCCCAGGCGTCGACGTCCTGCTTACGAACAGCGAGGAACAGCGGATAGTCGTCGGGCTCGCGACCGACCTGGTAGCCGCCCTGAGTCCACACGTAGACGGCGTCGATCCGAGTGAACGCGAACGGCCAGTCACCGAACTGTGGGATGACGTACGTTTCCTCGATGGAGGGTGGACTGACGCCGGCGCTGGCAGCCACGAGCTGGAGAGCTGCGTCGCGTACGCGCTCGTCGACGACAGTGAGGCTGTCGTCATAGGTTACGTAACCTGCGTCTTCCAGCCGATTGACGGCCTGTCTCACCGTCTCGTACGGCGTGTGGAGGTGTTGGGCGACACGACGGATGGAGTCACCACTCTCGATGGTGAGGATGACCTGCGCCGCGGTGTCGTCGAGCACCTCATACATCTGGTGGTTACCAATAATCCGGTAACAGTTAAAAGCCTTACTGGACCCACTATCTTTCAAGCCTGCTCTTCACTCTGGGGCATCTCTGTCGCGTATTGTTCAGCTAAATCGACTACGTCGTAGACGTGAATTCCAGTTTTGAACCACAGCACTCGATCGGCGGCGCTCCCGAACTCCTCGCTCGCACAATCCAGTTGCTCCGAGACAGCCAGTACGAAATTGTCGGCCTCTACCTTTCGAATCTTCTCCAGCTTTGCGTCCAGATACTCGGGTGTCCAGAAGCCGACGATCTCGAGGATCGCTCGCCTGCCATCGAGATGTTCGATTGCGAAGTCGGGGATCATCACCTCGGCACCCAGATCGAAGACATCGTCTTCCCGCACCAACTCCCAATCCGTATTCGCTCGCTCCCACTTCCGGGTGAGTGTCCGCTCGACATCGCTATCGAACTGGTCGCCGGCACTGTAGTGTGAATCGAGGTCCTCCGTGTGGTCGAGCGCGAACTGTCGCGTCGCGCCGGTCGTCTCGTCGACGAGGATCTCGGCAACCATCTCCCAGCGGTCACAGAGGGGCAACGCCGGCAGGAAGTTCGCCATGCGAATCCCGTACTTTTGTGATTTCGAGAACAGCGACGCCGGGCCGTCCAGTACTGCCTCATAGCCGGCGGCCTGATCCGTACTCGGGACACGCTCGCCATCGGCGTCGATCGGATAGATGCGATGCATTAACCCGAACAGCTTCACGTAGCTGCATACCGTCCCAAAGTGGTCCCAGACCCGAATCCGCATTTCCGTCGCATCGTAGAGCACCGCCTGGGCGAGCGCGAGGTTGTAGCGGGTCAACAACCAGTCCACGGTGAGATCCGTGTGTTCGTACTCCGCATCGCTGCTGCCGGTCAGATTGGTCGTCGACGTCGACGTATCGTCATCACTGGCGTACTGGGCGGCCGTCCGCGTGCCGATTCGGACGAGTCGTTTGTTGTCTTCGAGATCGGCGTACATCCCTCGATAGCACTCCTCGAGCGACACCCCGAGGTCGTCAGCGACCGCGCTGTACACCTCCAGTTTCTGTGTGTCTTCGCCGAGCGTCGGCTGTCGGACGATCGGATAGCGCTCGTTGGCTTTCTCGAAGAGTCGCCGGCGAATCTCACGTGGGTCGACGGCGGCCACGACCTCGAACTCACACTCGTCTTTGAGGAGCTTCGCGAGGCCCTGGACGATCTTGTAGTCGGTATCCGCGATGGTCAGCTTGTCAATCGCGTCCTCGAGGTTCCCTTTCGGCTCGCCGAGGTGGTTCTCGAACAGCTGGATGAGTTCTCGAGCGGTCTGTCGGTAGCGCTTCTCGTCGGGACCGATGAACAGCGGCGTGATCGTCTCGTCGGTCGTGCGCGAGCGTGCGAGGTCAGCCGTCAGCACTGGCACTCACCCCCTCCCGGCGGCGCTGGGAGACGTACGTTTCCATCGTATCCTCGGTGATGATTTCGTAGAGACGGGCGGGCTGACGGTCGTCCGTCGGTCGAAGAATGCGGCCGAGCCGTTGCGCGTACTGTCGTTTCGAGGCGCTCCCCGAGAGGATGATCCCGACGTTTGCCGCCGGGACATCGATCCCCTCGTCGAGAACCTGCGACGTGACGAGCATCGAGTATTCGCCGGTCCGGAACCGCTCGAGAATCTCGGTGCGTTCGTCCGTCTTCGTCTGGTGGGTGATACAGGGGACGATAAACTCCTGGGAGATGTCGTAGGCGAAGTCGTTGTTGGCGGTGAAGATAATCGCGCGGTCGTCGTGATGGCGCTTGATGAGATTGTCGAGCGTGTCGAGTTTCTTCTCAGCGGTGCGGGCGATCCGCTCGGCGCGTTGCTTGGCGATGAGCGCCCGCCGCCCCTGTGGATCGTAGGAGGTGCGCTTGAGGAACTCCTGGTAGCCCTCTTCTTTCCAGAGATCGAACTCGTGGCTGTCGACGTAGTCCCGATAGATCTGATACTCTTCGTCGTACTGCTCGCGCTCGTCGGCCGTGAGCTCGACCGACATGTGGATTGTTTCGTACTCGCTGAGGTATTCGCCGGCGAGTTCGTCGACGTTCTCCCGATAGACGACCGGGCCGAGGAGGTCCTCGAGGAGCTCGTGCTTGCCGTCTGGCCGCTCGTAGGTGGCGGTCAGCCCGAGGCGATACGGGGCGATCATCATCTCGGGAATCTGCCGGTAGGTCGGGGCCGGCAGGTGGTGTTCCTCGTCGACGACGAGCAAGCCGAACTGATCGCCGTATTCGTTGACGTAGCGATAGGCGCTGTCGTAGGTAGTGACGGTGATCGCGGTGACGTCGTGGCTGCCACCGCCGAGGACGCCGACTGGTTCTGTGAGCTGGTCGCCGAAGGCATTGGTGAGCGTGGCGTGCCACTGGTTCATCAGGTCGATCGTCGGCGTCACGACGAGTGTGCTGACGCCAGCGTCGGCGATGGCCTGCAGCCCGAGGAACGTCTTCCCGCTGCCCGTGGGGAGTATGACACTCCCTCGCCGATCGTGGTCGATCCAGGCGTTGAGTGCGGCCTGCTGGTAGTCGCGCGGTTCGATGTGGAGTGCTGGCGTGAGATCGAGATCGGGATAGGCACGGGCGGCGTCTTCGAGAGTGTGAGCGAAGCCCTCTTGTAACGTTGCCTGCTCGTTTCCGTCCGTCCACTTGCCGGCCCATTCGAGCAGGGATCGATATCGATACGCTTGGGTGCGGTACTCGTCGACGCGGTCGTCCCACTCCGCATAGGGCACATCGTCGGGAGCATTACGGAGCAGGAGCGTGCCGTCGTCGAATTCGATTCGCATTCGATGTTGGGACAGAGACCCCCGACCGGATTCAATATGTGGGTTTCTCGGGTTCCATAGAGGCGTGCGTCTGTCCTTCTACGGGTTCGGATGATTCTATTGTTCCGGAGTTACGGTTGTCAGCGATCGAGCCAGTACTGCCAGTCTGCGATCGCTTGGTTCGTGTTACTACTGGCTTCGATTGGCTCCAGTTGCTCCAGTGGCACGCCAAGTTCTCTGTCCATCCACTCTATCGTCACGAACATCTGGCTGAGAGTCGGATCTGTCGGGGACATCCCAACTACGCGTACTGTTTCGCCTTCCTCTAGCGGTGACTCCTCTCGCTCGGTGACACAGCGTGCTTCGAACGGGAAGTCCATCGTGTCGTCCAGATACGCGTACCATCCCCACGCTTGCTCTTCAGGGCTGTAAGTATCGACGATGATCCGCATCTTGATGCGCTCTTCCCGCTCCTCGTCCTTCTCGACCCGCGTCATGCTGACCAATACGCATCCTGACTTCAAGATATTCGGGGAGGCCGAAACCACTTATCGACCGATGCAGGACGCGCTCAATTCTAGCCGTGGAACGGCTCCGAGTCGCTGGACGAAGTTAACCAACGAATGCCCGACAAATCTGTTCACTGTTGGTTAAGCTGGGGATGGGATTGTCTGATGACGAACGTCGACGGCTCACGGCGTGCATCAGTCGACAGAGACCTCTATTCTTCTTGTTCCTGGGACGTGTCCATGTTAGCCAATCGGCGTTCGAGTTCGTCGATCCGGTCAGTGACGGATGATGGCTGTTCGAGGGAACCTTCGGCGTCTAGGGCCTGCTGGTACAGTTTAGCGGCGCGTTCCAACTCTTCGACTGTTGGCTCGTCAGCTTCATCCTGCCAGTAGCTATCCGCGAGTTTCTTGTACGCCCAGGGATCTTCGGGATAGTCTCGAATGAGCGTCTCGAACTCGTTTCTGCCCTCGTCCAGTCGTCCTAGCTCTGTCAGCGAGTCAGCGATGAAGTGGCGGAAATCAAGGAGTAGCTCGTCAGGTGCATCCGGAAACTGGGTACAGACCTCCCGACAGAATTCGAGGCGTCGCTCGTGATAGGTCGGATCGTCCGCTGCCAGGGTGGCAAGGTCGTTGTCGACCGACCGCAGGAATGGTTCGAGCGAGAGCACATTCGGGAGGTGATCGTCAGCGGCCTCGAGTGTCGTGATGTCGTCCGGCGTGACGGCGATAATGGTCTCCCAGGCAGTCAGCCACCGCTGGCAAGCTTCGGCGTCGTCCCCCTGCTCCCGGAGTTCTCGCCCTTCCTGTACCAGGTCGTAGATCTGCTCCTGATAGGGGAGATCGGGTGCCCACCGGCTCCAGAGGACTTCAGCTGCCATCCAGATGAAATCTCGATCGTACCCCGACGCGTCGTCGTCATGGTCGGTTTCCCACTGGTCGGCGAGGGTCATCGCGGAGTCAACCTCGGCCGCACGGTCACGGAACGACTCCTCAGTCGTATCGATACCGTGCTCGGCAAGCTTGTCCCGAATTTCCTCCGTCGATAGTGCTTGTACGTCATGCAACTCCCACCGCTCATCCGAATGGCGGTCGGTCCCCCGGGACATGTGTACCGCTTCGTCCGCGTCTTGCTGGGCACGGGTGGTATCGTCGTCGCTTTCTTCGAGGTCGTGGTCGTCGATGTACTGGTCAACCCGCTTGGTGTCGATCCGCCCCAGTTCGTCGTACTCGTGGGCTTCATAGAGATGTTTGCGGATATCGGATTCGTCCGCGAAGGATTGCTCGCAGTACGGGCAGTCGGCCATTGGCTGCGTGTTCGAGAAGTGTGGTGAAAAAGAGCGGGGCAACCGTCTGCTCATGACTATTGTTCGGGTCGTTTCTCGTCGATAATCGCGGCTGTCTCGGTCGCTACGATCAGGTCACGTTTTTCGAGGAGTTTCTCGATCTTCCCTGGATCGTACACCTCCTTGACGATGCAGTAATAGTGTGAGGGCGTCCCGAAATCGGAGACCATGCTGAGTCTGTCGCCGTCCCAGAGTGTCGCACTGTCGGCGACGTCAGCAATCGTTACCTCGCTTGCGTTCGTGTATGATGGGTCTCTGACCTCGGTAAACTGCTGGTCCGGGATGACATTGAGTGTTGAGTCGAGGTACTCGTCTTCGAGTCCGTACATGCGAAGATGGAGATCATCGAGCGTCGTGAACCGGCAGACAAGTGCGTCGAGTTCTGCCATCGTCGTCTTGGGTCGGACGACGATGTCGTACCACTCTTCGCGGGCCCGGCCCTTCTGCTTCCACCGCAAGCGATACCCGACTGTTCCGATGCGTTCGCCTATGTCCCCGCTCGCGTGTTGTTCTACTCTCTCAATTCTCTCTACTACCTCGTTCCAGCAATACGAACACACCTCGTCGGGTGCATCACCCTCAAAGGCAGTTTTATCGAACGCTTTCCAGTCGGCGTAGTCCTGTAGGTCGATGTGCTCGCTTGCGGGTGAGCGCGTGCTTCGATTACACAGCTTCTCGCCCGATAACTCCCGTCGAAATGAATACGACGGCCCGCTTGCTGGGTCGGCTTCCAGATCGACGATATGATCGACGGTCCCGACACGGCTCACCTCAATGACGAAACGGTCTGTGGTGGCTGTCTCAGTCATTGTCTTCGGGATCTTGTTGTCCTTCGAACCCAGTGCGAACTGCATCGGTTGGTGCCAGTAGTTCATCGAGGAACGCTGTGACGAGATCATCTGGGTCGCGAGGAAGGCCGTCCGGTGGCTCTTCCCAGAGTTCGACTACAAATTCCCGCGCTGCCGTTGCCCGTCCCTCACTGGCGATAACCATCAGAATCGCCTGCTGATAGATCACGATCGTCCGCTGGTCGTCGACGTCTAGATACTCGATTGCGGCCCTCTCGAGTGCTGTCGGGAGATCCACCGGCTCGTCCACCGTGCAATGCTGAACCGGCACATCCTCATCCGTCATAGCCGATTTACCATCCGTTCGTACAAGTATGCGCCGACGGCGTGACTTTGACCGTTCACCCGTGCTGATGCACGGTCACGCGTATTGACGGTATGATAGGGCTGATTGCGGCGAGTGGAACACTATCGGGATGTACGCCAGTATGACGAGCTTCTGCCGACAGCTCTGTCCACCCTGCAATCTGGACGAACTGGGGATTTTAAGCTCTCAGCAGCGAGAGTATCGGTATGTCGTTCAGTGAGAACTGGCACACGCTCCTCGAAGCGGCCGAGGAGCGTTCTCCGGAGGCCACTCTCATCACACCGCTTTCTCACACCCAGTTTCGTATTACCGACACACAGGAATACCGCGTCATCATCGAAATTCTGGACTCGGATGAATCTCAGCCGCTCCAGCGCGACCAGTTCGAAACGCTCTATCGCCGAGTCCAGGATGCGGGCGGCGGCTTTGAGCTTGACCGGCTTCCCCCGGATGCCGAACCCTATGCTGCCGTGCTAACGCTTCATCCGCAATTCGAGATTGACGAAGACGCTGGGATTCTCGTTGAAACGGACGCCCCGACTGCCACCCAGGTGATTGGTGAGGCCCCTACCGAGACTGACGATAGAACTGAGCCGGATGTCGGCGTCTATGCTGATGCACTCCTGTTGATCGATGAATTAGAACGCCACGATCCGACCAGCATGGACACCCTGGATACGGAGACACTCATCGATCTTTACACGCTACTCTCGGACGTGCAACGTGGCGCGAACAACCTTCGGAAAGACATCGCCGATACCCTCCTTGATCGAGTCCATCACGACCAGCCAGTTCATGCCCAGTACGGCTCCGTCCAACGAACTTCGCGCCGGTCGAAGTCACTGAAGGACGACACAGAGGTCCTCGCTGCGTTGGAGGACGCCGGTATCGATCAGGATCGTGTCCTCGGCGTCGACCCGGACAAGGTCGAAGACGCACTTGACGTGACTGACCTCCACGAGCAGGACGTTTACGATATCGACGAGCGGGCGTACGTCAGGAAAGCCGACGTCAACGAGGACGTGAAAGAGACGCGATTGCAGGGATTGAAGGACCGACTCGCGGCCACTGAAAGCGAGGAGGCAGATGTCCTCCGCAGCGAGATCGAAGACTTGGAAGATCGAATCGACGAACTCACGAGCTTTCGAACTGGTTCCGAGGTACAATGAGATCGCTCTCGGGTGACTCTCGCAGCAGCTCCGGCGAAGAGGTCTTCCCGGGGTGACCGCGAGGCCGATCAGTCCAGACGGTCGAGCGAGCCATAGAGTTCCTCGTTCTGAATGTGGGTGCAGAACTGTGCGCAGAGCCGACAACAGTCCGCGGCGTCGGTGAACGTTCGGACACTGGCGTCCCAGCGCGCGTGGACGGCGCCAAGCATCGCACTTCGAACCGATGGTTCGGTCGCGACCATGACCCGTCGCGTACGCTTTGGTGGCGTTGCATCGGCCGCTGGCCCCTGCATTCCAGCTGTCGACAGAAGATCTTCAAGGACGCTCCCGATCTCGATCCCGACACCGAGGTTGTCGCCGACCTGTGGAGCGATGAAGATCGTTGCATTACTCGCTTGCGCAAAGGCGATACTCTGTGTGGCGGCATCCATCTCGTCGAGCGGAATCCCGACGTCGATTGCGAGAAAAGCATTAAATCCGCGGTCGCGGAGGCAGTCCCGCGTTTCCTGCAGGAGCCGTAAGACCTCGTCTTCGGCGTACTCGCCGCTGGTCTCGTCCCACGTCGCAAATGACGGGGCATCGGTTTCGACATCGGCGTCCGCCGGCAGCAGCGCGTCGACGTCGAATGTCCGATATGGGCCCATCAAATAGACGAGAAACTGTTCCCGCCGGACTGGAGCGAGCGCATCTGAATCACCGGCGGCACGGGGGAGATCATCGATAATCCGTTGCCGCATTCGACTCGTCGATTCGGAACGGTAGTATATAAATATCGGTGTTCTCAGGAATATTCTAGTCGAGAACGACTAAGTACGTGGCGTCCCAACGTAAGACCTGAGGCGCCCCCAAATGTCCGAAACCGATCGCCAGTCAACAGAGGAGGTTCGTCAGCCGGACCCGCCGCTTCCCGAAGAGAGCGGGCTGACGCTCGAGGAGTACCTCGCGATGCAACAGGCGATCGGCCACCCGACGCGGTTCCGGATCCTCCGCACGCTCGTCGCCAACGACGAACTGAGTGCTGCCGATCTCAAGGCTGCGGTCGATGTCGAATCCCACAATTTCCACTATCATCTCGACGAACTGGTCGACGTCGGGCTTGTCGACAAGCGCCAGCGACGGACCGCTGACAGCCAGGGCTTTTACACGTACTATCGGCCGACGGCAATGGGGCGGGGTATTCTCGAGCACGGTGTCGAAGAGCTGATGCGCCGTGAACGGGAGTTCAACGACGCCTATTCGTAGGCTGTCGTCGGATTCTCTGTCGATCGGTGATCCAGTTACCCTCTCGAATTCTTTTTGAGACCACCGTATTTCACGGCGTTAACCAACAGACTGTCTGATGAGTCGATGTGTTGGTTAATTTCTTTCGACGCGATGCTTGTAGCTCCCATGTGGCTGTACGAACAAGACCGCATTATTTCACGGTTCAATAGTGGTAGAACGGTGGCTTCACAGGCGGTCCGAGGCGGATGTACGGGGCTTGACCCCGAGATGGTGGACTGAACAACCGACAGTACAGGAGGTCACTGTCTCATGCCGTATCCGTGGAGTTAAGTTTTCTACTAGCCGGGTATAGACTATCGAATGGTCGAAATTCCGGACTCGCTTCGCTCTGTTTTCAGCGCGACTGTTCACGAGCGGGACGGGACATACGTTCTCGAGGTTCCGTCCGGGGAACTCAGCTATGACGCTGTCTCTCTCGGAGAAACGTATCGGATCGCTGTCTTCGACGCACCCACGTCGGAGCAGGATGAGCACGAGTCCGCGTCCGCAGATCGTGCCCAGTCTGACCGTCAGCGTGAATCTCCTGAGCCGCCTGTTGAGGAGGGTGAAGTACGCGAGGTGACAATCGAAACTGTCGGTGACCAGGGTGACGGGATCGCGAAAGTCGACCGTGGCTACGTCGTGATCGTCCCCGATACCCAACCCGGCCAGCAGCCGACCGTGGAGATCGAGCAGGTGCAACAGAACGTCGCGTTCGCCAGTGTGGTTGCGTCTGATTCTCGTTCGCTCTGATTACGTACCTCTGGCCATGTATCGGTCCGAAGAAGGGATTGAGTCGTATCAGAGAAAAACTCGGTCTGTGAGCCAGCGAGTTAGTGTTCAGTCGTCTTTGAATTCGTCAAGGACGTACTCTTCTAGTTCAGGATGATCGAGTCCAGCGCGTAACAAGCCCTCCATGAAGTGCTTGTGTTTCTCGACTTGAGCCTCATCGTTCAGTGTCCGCTGAGCATTGAACTTCTCGAAGCGATTCTGCACAGTCTCTTTCAAGTCGGGAGTCACGTACAGCGGGAACGGGGAGCGAGACCGGACGGTGCCTTCTTCCGTCTCTGACTCTGTCCCGTTCCCAGTTTCGTCATCCTCAGAAGACTCTTCTGTAGATTGCGTAATTTGCGTAGATTCCGCATTGTCTGGGGACGATGCTCCGCTGGTATCACTACCCGAGGCAGATTCCGTTTCAACCTCATTGCTGAGATCCTCTGTGTCTCGCTCTTCATCCGCTGTGTCACCCTTGGTCCCCTTGATTCGATCCCCGAGCATCTGTCCAAGGGCGTCGTCGTCCTCTTCAGGCATAGTGTCCCTCCACGTGATCGGCGAGACGGTCGTAGATCTCCCGTACTTCCTCGGCCTTCTGATTGCGGTGGCGGTTCGATGGCTCGAATTCGTATACTGAATGTCCTTGGTTGAACGCCCCTTCGATGGCGACGGTCTCTGGGACGATGAAGACGTTCTCTTCGCCGAGGTTATCCAAAAACCAGTCGAGGCGGTCATCGCTGATTTTGTTTCTCGTCACTGCGTTCACGACAGCGCCGACGATGCCGATATCGCGCTGGAATTCTCGTTCGAGCTGGGTAATCTCCTGGGTGAGGAGATTCATTGAGAAGGTTGCGATCGAATCCGCTCGCGAGACAAAGAGAACGTTTTCTGCCGCGAGAAGTGCTCCGTCGGCGAGTGGTCCAAGATTCGGTGGTGAATCGATTAGCATGTAATCGTAATCGCTTTCGACCTCATCAAGGATCATATCGAGTCGTTCGAGCGACCGGTTTGCCGACCAGAGTTCACGTTCGAGCTTGAAATTACTCCCGTGAGCAGGAAGGACATCGAACTCCTCGTGTGACTGTATAATGTCATTAACCTCACTAAACCGCTCGAAATCGAGCATGAGGTCGTACAACGAGACGGCGTCACCGCTCACGTAATAATCTCGGAACCCGAGTGTGATTGTGGCGAACCCCTGTGGATCAGCGTCGACGAGCAGGACATCGTTCTCATCGGCGAGCGCTTCTGCGTATGCGAGCGCTCCACAGACGTTGATTGTGGTGGTTGATTTCCCAACGCCCCCCTTCTGCATCGCAACTGTGAGCCTATTCGCCATCTCGATCACCGTTGATTGATGTGCTAGCTCGTGGGGTACACATAGTCCGTGCATTCCGTGATTTACGTATATTCCGTATTGTGTGGTAGCTCTGCAAATTGCGTAAATCACGCATTGTACGAAATTGACGAAAGTCACGAGAATCACGACCATCGCGAATTAGACGTAATTTGCGCACATTACGATCACGGCTTCTGAATTGAATAGGTCTTTCTTGCGAGACTAACGGGCTCTTCCTTCGTTTTCCGCTCCACATCAGTGGTGGCATATCTCGTAATTCACGGAGATTACACATAAATCTGTGTCAGACGTCTATTTCGTAGATTTCGTAAATTACGAATTATACGTAATCTGCAGCTGTTGAACGACCACCCTGACTTGAACAGCGAGACTCAGTGCAAAAGCTGGGTGGGACAGACGAGATCGTCTCAC